>NZ_BAAAVI010000048.1:0-37998 GCF_039534445.1 Streptosporangium fragile
TGCGGCCGGCGGTGGTGATGTCGGCCGGGATGATGCCCGCGTTCGACGCGCCGGGCGAGGCGATGCCGGGGCAGTTGGGGCCGATGATGCGGGTCTTGTTGCCCTTGGCCACCGCGTAGGCCCAGAACTCGGTGGTGTCGTGGATCGGCACGCCCTCGGTGATGACCACGCAGAGCGGGATCTCGGCGTCGATGGCCTCCTTGACGGCGTCCTTGGTGAACGCCGGGGGCACGAAGACGACCGACACGTCGGCGCCGGTCTTCTCGACGGCCTCCTTGACGGTGCCGAAGACGGGCAGGCCCTCGTGGACCGTGCCGGCCTTGCGGGCGTTCACGCCACCGACGACCTTGGCGCCGGAGGCGAGCATGCGGCGGGTGTGCTTGGTGCCCTCACCGCCGGTCATGCCCTGAACAATGATCTTGCTGTTCTCGGTCAGCCAGATAGCCATTACGCACCTACCGCGGCGAGCTCGGCGGCGCGCTTGGCCGCATCGTCCATCGTGTCCACCAGTTCGACGCCGGAGAGCTTGGCGTCGGCGAGAATCTGCCGCCCGAGTTCGGCGTTGTTGCCGTCCAGCCGGACGACCAGCGGGCGGGTCACGGCCTCGCCGCGCGCGTCCAGCAGCTGGAAGGCGGAGACGATGCCGTTGGCGACCGCGTCACAGGCGGTGATGCCGCCGAAGACGTTCACGAAGATCGACTTCACCGACGGGTCGGAGATGATGATCTCCAGGCCGGCCGCCATGACCTCGGCCGAGGCGCCGCCGCCGATGTCGAGGAAGTTGGCGGGCTTGGGCCGGCCAGGGAAGGCCTCACCGGCGTAGGCGACGACGTCGAGGGTCGACATGACCAGGCCCGCGCCGTTGCCGATGATGCCGACGGAACCGTCGAGCTTGACGTAGTTGAGGTCCTTGGCCTTGGCCGCGGCCTCCAGCGGGTCCTCGCTGGCCTTGTCCGCGTAGGCCTCGTGCTCGGGCTGGCGGAAGGCGGCGTTGTCGTCGAGGGTGACCTTGCCGTCGAGGGCCTTCACCTGGCCGTCGGCGGACAGGATCATCGGGTTGACCTCGACCAGGGAGGCGTCCTCGTCGACGAAGACGGCCCAGAGCTTCTCGATGAGCTCGGCGGCGCCGTCGAGCGCGGCCTCCGGCAGGCCACCGGCCTGGGCGATCTCCCGGGCCCTGGCACGGTCGACACCCTCCAGCGGGGAGACCGGAACCTTCGCGACCTTCTCCGGCGTGCTGTGCGCGACCTCTTCGATGTCCATGCCGCCCGCGGCGGAGCAGATGGCGAGGAACGTACGGTTGGCGCGGTCGAGCAGGAAGGAGAAGTAGTACTCCTCCGCGATCGCGCTGGCTTCCTCGATCAGAACCTTGTGGACCGTGTGGCCCTTGATGTCCATGCCGAGGATCTGAGTGGCCTTCTGCTCGGCGTCGGCTGCGTCGTCGGCGACCTTCACGCCCCCGGCCTTGCCACGACCACCGGTCTTGACCTGGGCCTTGACGACGACACGACCGGTCAGCTGCTCGGCTGCCGCCCGCGCCTCCTCCACGGTGTGCGCGACGATTCCGCGCGGCACCGGGATGCCGTACTCCGCGAAGAGCTCCTTCGCCTGATGTTCGAACAGGTCCACGAGGGTCCGTCCTTGCTTGTCCGGCTGGTGGATAGATGTCAGCGAGCCGGCTCCACGATCCAAGGGGGGAGCCCGGCGGTTTTCGCGCCAATGAAGCCTAGCCCGCCCGGCGACCTGACCAGGTAACCGGGTCCCAGATCACGCCGACGGAATGTTGTTCGTGCGGACTCGGACCGGCGCCGGCACGGTCAATCGATCACACTCCACCCACCCGGCCGGAAAACTCCATGCCGGGCCGCCTCCCGACGAGACGACCGCGTCCACGCGTGATGCCGGATCTCTGCAACACCGGATCTCCGTGACAGGCCCGTCGCGCACGCGACCGGGCGGTCCGCCGGGCGGACTCACGCGCGCGCAATCCGGCGACGCGAGTTGTTGGCGTACGCCATAGTCCCGGACACGGCCAGTGGCTAGCTTGGCGGATCTTGACTCCGGGAGGGGATCCGCATGAGGCGGTGGGTCGCTGTGGCGGCGGCGGTTCTGGTCGGTTCGGTGCTGTGTTCGGGGGCCGCGGAGGCCGCGGCGCCGCCGTCCCCGGTGACGGCGCTGAAGCGGCAGTTCGGCGAGCACGTGGGGCTGCGCGTCTCCGACGTCGGCCGGGTCTACCGGGGCGGCGAGGCGGTGGTCACCATCTGGCGCAAGGGGCGGGTGGAGTTCGACGCCGACGGGGTGTACGCCACGGACACCGTGGGACGGACCGAGGCCGGCCGCGGTGCCGTGAAGGAGCTGGAGAACCAGCTCGGGCAGCAGCTCGGCTCGACCCGGGTGATCTGCTTCCCGAACGAGGCGTACCTCTCCGGCCCCGGTTACGAGACGTGGCTGCCGGAGGGGAAGACCTGGCTCGGGCTGATCGGCCCGGCGAACATCAAGCAGACCGCGGCGCTGCCGCAGATCGTGAACATCTTCGAGCCCGCCACGCTGGGCACGTTGCTCTCGCACGCCTCCGTGCGCAAGAAGCTCCGCTCCGGCACGTTCCTGCAGGGAGCCGTGACGTTGCGCACCCTCTACAAGGTCTCGCCCTCGCTCCGCGACCGGCTCGCCGGGCCGCCGAAGGGCAGGAGCGGCAGGATCCCGGTCGGCTTCCGGCTGTGGCTGGACCCCTCGAACCTGGCCCGCCGCCTGAGCACCACCTGGCGGCAGCCCATCTCCGGCGACGCCCGGAAGTACACGACCACGGTGGTGGACACCCGCTACACCGGCTGGGGTTCGCCGGTCACCCTCGTCCCGCCGCCCCCGGAGGACACCGCGGACGCGGGCCGGGTCGGCGCCGACCTCCCGGAGCCCGCGGTCCTGCCGATCGGCTGAGGCGACCGGGCCGGCGGAGGGCCGGAACGGATTCACCGCCCTTCCGTCACGGCCGCCGTCTCCGTCGCGGCCCGTGATAAGAGGAATACGATGATCGCCGTTTCGGGAACCACATGTCCTCTCCCGGACATACAGCGGGCACCTGCACCGAATATGCACATGTAATTCAAGACAAAAATCCAAATATGAGATTCCTCCGTGATCTTGATGCGTAACAATACGGTGATCCCTCCCATCCAGCGCGGAGGGAACCATCAGGAGGAATTTCCTTTGAAGCGACACATCGTCGGCCTGGCGTGCGCCGCGACAGCCGTGCTGGGTGCCACGGCACTCGCGCCGACCGCGCACGCCTCCGCACAGGCCGCCGATCCGGTCACCGCGCTGAAGAAGCAGATCAGTAACGGTCGCGGCGTCACCTTCGTCGACACGACGAAGGTGACGACGTCGTACGACAGCGGCGTCTTCGCACAGCGCAGGGGGTCGATGCAGCCCGGCGCCTCCGGCATCAAGGCATCCGACCAGACCACCAAGCTCCGTATCACGGCGAGCGACGTCAAGGCGCTCTCCGAGGGCATGGACGAAGAGGATGCGAAGCTCATGGCCGGGCTGGCCAAGCCCGAGCGGGTCGTCCGGATCAAGGACGTCTCCTACATCTCCGGCGGCATCTTCGGCCAGCTCCTGCCCGAGGGCAAGACGTGGCTGCAGCTTCCCGGCGGCTCCCTGGGCAACACCGGGCGGCTCAGCCAGCTCGTCAACGTCGCCGAGCCCGCGACGTTGAAGGCCCTGCTCGCACACGCCGTGGTCAAGCGCCCCACCGCCTACGCCGGAAAGATCACCTTCGGCGAGCTGTACAAGGTCTCACCGTGGTTCCGGGCCGGATTCCTCACCACTCCGACCGGCAAGCAGGCGAAGACCGTGGTGGACTGGAAGCTGTACCTCGGCGCCGACGGGCTCGCCAAGCGGCTGACCACCACCTACCCCGGAACCCCCCTGGGCGCCAAGGACACGACCCTGACGGTCGACACGCGCTACTCCGGCTGGGGCTCCGAGGTCACGGTCAAGGCCCCGCCCGCCGACCAGGTCGCCACGCAGAAGGACCTGCAGGAAGACGTAGACCCCAACATGCCCGTCCCGCTGCTGGGCGGCGGCAAGTGATCGGCTCACGCCGATCACCCCGGGTGATCTCCGTATCCGGTTCGCCTCGGGCGACCCGCGGGCGCTGAGCACCACCCGACGACCCGCGGGCGCCGAGCACCACCCGACGACCCGCGGGCGCCGAGCACCACCCGACGGCTCACGGGCGCTGAGCACCACCCGAGCCGAACGGCCCGCCGCGCCCGGCCAGACGTCACCTGGCCGGGCGCGGCACTTCATGGTGTTCTTCAGCAGATTTCACCAAACGCGGCGCGGCATCGGGAAAGACACCCTTTTCCATCCATGGCGCCGTGGCCGAACACGCAAAAGCAAAGAAGGAACGACTCGATGAGGCGAATGATCGCCATCCTGGCCGGCGCCACCGCAGCGGCGCTGATCGCCCCCCTCCCGGCCACCGCGCACGCCTCCGCGCAGGCGCCCGACCCGCTCACCGCGCTGAAGAAGAAGATCAGCAGCGGCCACGGCGTGGCCTTCGTCGACACCATCAAGATGCGGCACTCCGGCGAGAGCACGGTTCTCGGCAAGCGCGACGGGGAACTGCAGTTCGACGCCACCGGGGTGAGCGCGTCGGACCACACCACCAAGCTGCGTTTCGACCGGGACGACCTCGATCTCCTCCTGAGCAGCCTCCAGAGCGGCACCGGAGACTGGACCGAGCGCGAGATCGAGCCCAAGAAGACCCAGGAAGAGGAGAAGCTGGACAGACTGCTCGACGGGCTGGCCGATCCGGAGCGGATCGTCCGGGTCAAGAACACGGCCTACATGTACGGCGGAGTCTTCGGCCCGTTCCTGCCGACGGGCAAGCCCTGGCTCCGGATACCCGAGGACTCGACCGGTATCGCCGGCGCGATGGGCCAGTACATCAACCCGGCCGAACCCACGACCCTCAAGGCCCTCCTCGCGAACGCCACGGTCAAGCGCCCCACCGTCTACTCCGGGAAGATCACCTTCGGCGAGCTCCACAAGGTCTCGCCGTGGTTCCGGGCGGCGGCGGGGAAGACGCTGCACGGCAGCCTGGCCAAGACCACGCTGAACTGGAAGCTGTACCTCGGCGCCGACCGGCTCCCCAAGAGGCTGACGACCTGGCAGGGAACGTCGGAGGCGAGCCAGACGGTCGACACCAGCTACAGCGGCTGGGGCTCCGAGGTCGCCATCGCCGCCCCGCCCGCCGACCAGGTCGCCACGATGAAGGAGCTGGCGGACGGCATCGTCGCCGACATTCCCGTCCCCCTCGTCAGCATCAAGTGACCCCTTCACCGTGACCCCCGCGCGCCGGCCACCGCCTTACCGTGAGGCACCCCGCGCCCGGCGGCATCGCCGCCGGGCGCGGCGTTTCTCCGGGCCTCGGGCGGTTCTTGATCCTCTATATCGGGATATAGGCAAGAATCTTCTTCCTCCCCTCCGCGACGATGCGAGGAAACATACGAGAGGACCCCCTCGATGAGGCGAACGATCGCCGTCCTCACCGGTGCCACCGCGGCGGCGCTGGTCGTTCCGGCGCTGGTGGCCGCGGGCCCGGCGAGCGCCCAGGGCGCCGGGCCCGCCGGGAGCGCCCAGGAGACCGGGAACACCCGGAGCGCTCAGCGTGTCAGGGCCGCGGCGGATCCGGTGTCGGCGCTGAAGCGCCAGTTCAGGACCCACCGCGGCGTGCGGCTCACGGAGAACACGAAGATCATCGGCCAGGGCGGGAAGCCTCGGACGATCGTGACCCGGCGGGACGGCGTGCTGGAGTTCGGCAGGTCCGGTCCGGTGGCCTCCGACCTGACCACCGCGTTCACCCTGCCCACGGAGGACGGGGAGCTCAAGGGCCTGTCCACCCCGTCCCGGACGATCTCGGTGAAGGGCGTCTCCTACACCTCCGGCGGGGTCTACACCGACGCCATGCCCGAGGGCAAGAAGTGGCTGCGCACCCGGGGCGCCTCCGTCTCCCTGGTCAGCCCCATGCAGCAGATCATCAGCACTGTCGAGCCCGGCACGCTGAAGGCGACACTGGCGCACACCGCCGCCAAGCGCCCCGGCGGGACGTGGGACGGCACCCGGACCACGGTCCATTCGGGCACGATCACACTGACCGAGCTCTACCGGGCCTCCCCCGCGGTCCGCGCGATGCTGGGCAAGAAGCCCACCGGCAGGTCCGCCACACTCCCGGTGACCTGGAAGATCTACATCGGCTCCGACCGGTTGGTCCGCCGGGTCGTGTCGTCGTACACCGAGTCGACCCGGGGTCTGAACAGCACCGAGCTGACCTACGTCAACGACACCCGCTACACCGGCTGGGGCATGAGGTCCGCCGTCAAGGCCCCGCCGGCCGACCAGGTGGCCGACTTCGACGAGCTCGACATCGGCGCCGACCAGGCGGAGCAGGCCCAGAACCCCCTCCGGGAGCTCTTCGGGGAATGACCGGGAACGGGCGGGATCCGGGAGCAGGCCGGCTCCCGGATCCGCCGTGAAGCCGGGCCGGGCTCTTCGGGCGTCGCCCGCCGCACCGGGCCGATCCCGCCGCCCGGCCGCCCCTCCGCGAAGCTCCGTGCCGGGCGGAGAGGCGACGACGATCTCCTTGATCCGGGGATCGTACGCCTGTGGCGTGTCCGATCCCCCGGATCAAGAACGTCCTGCTCCCCCGGCCCGGAACCTCAGAGCTTCTCCAGGGGCGCGTAGGCCAGCAGCAGGGTCTTCTCTCCCCCGCTGCCGAAATCGACCTTGACCTTGGTCTTCTCCGCGACGCCGTCCACGGAGACGACCGTGCCGAGGCCGAACGCGTCGTGGGTGACGCGGTCACCCGGGGTGAGGGTGGGGAGCCGCTTGCCGCCGGACCCGCCCGAGCCGCCGGCCTTCCTGAGCGGCGCGGTGCCGGACTCGCGCCGGGTGGCCGCGCCCCAGGGGGTCTTCCCCGGGTCGCTGCGCCAGTCGAGCAGGTCGGCGGGGATCTCGGCGACGAACCGGGAGGCCGGGTTGAAAGCGGGCGAGCCCCACGAGCTGCGGACGGCCGCCCGCGAGACGTACAGCCGCTTCTCGGCCCGGGTGATGCCGACGTAGGCCAGGCGGCGCTCCTCCTCCAGCTCCTTGGGCTCACCGAGCGAGCGCATGTGCGGGAAGACACCGTCTTCCATCCCGGTGAGGAAGACCACCGGGAACTCCAGGCCCTTGGCCGTGTGCAGGGTCATCAGCGTGACCACGCCCTGGCCGCCGTCGGCCGCCGGGATCTGGTCGGCGTCGGCGACCAGCGACACCTGCTCCAGGAACTCCACCAGCGTGCCCTCGGGGTTGGCCTCCTCGAACTCCGAGGCGACCGAGATCAGCTCGTCCAGGTTCTCCAGGCGGCTCTCGTCCTGCGGGTCGTTGGAGGCCGACAGCTCCATGCGGTAGCCGGTGCTCACCAGCACCTCCTGGGCGAGCTCGGAGGGCGACATGCCGTCGGCCTTCACCATCAGCTCGTCCATCAGGGCGACGAACTCCTTGATGGCGTTGACCGACCGGGTGGCCATGCCCGGCGCCTCGTCGGCCCGGCGCAACCCCTCCCAGTACGGGATCCGCTCCCGGGCGGCGAACGCCTCCACCATCGCCTCGGCGCGCTCGCCAATGCCGCGCTTGGGCACGTTGAGGATGCGGCGCAGCGAGACCATGTCGTTCGGGTTGGACAGGAAGCGCAGGTAGGCGAGCAGGTCGCGGACCTCCTTGCGCTCGTAGAAGCGCACCCCGCCCACGACCTTGTACGGCAGGCCGGTGCGGATGAAGATCTCCTCGAAGACGCGGGAGGCGGCGTTCGTCCGGTAGAACACGGCCACCTGGCCGGGCTGGACGCCCTCGTCGTCGGCGAGCCTGTCGACCTCCTGGGCGACGAACATGGCCTCGTCGTGCTCGTTGTCGGCGACGTAACCGACGATCTTCGGCCCGGCGCCCTGATCGGACCAGAGGTTCTTGGGCTTGCGGCTCTCGTTGCGCGAGATGACCGCGTTGGCGGCGGACAGGATCGTCTGGGTGGAGCGGTAGTTCTGCTCCAGCAGGATCGTCCTGGCGTCCGGGTAGTCGCGCTCGAACTCCAGGATGTTGCGGATCGTCGCGCCCCGGAACGCGTAGATCGACTGGTCGGCGTCGCCCACCACGCACAGCTCGGCCGGGGCGACGCCGCCCTCCCTGACCAGGTCGCCGTCGGCGGTGCGCAGCTCGGGGCGGCCGACGATCTCGCGGATCAGGACGTACTGCGCGTGGTTGGTGTCCTGGTACTCGTCGACCATGACGTGCCGCCACCGGCGCCGGTAGTGCTCGGCCACGTCGGGGAAGAGCTGGAACAGCGTCACCGTGAGCATGATGAGGTCGTCGAAGTCCATCGCGCCGGCCTCGGTGAGCTTCTGCTGGTAGGAGCGGTAGGCCTCGGCGAGCTTGCGCTCCAGGTGGGTGGAGGCCTGCGCCGCCGCCGTCTCGTAGTCGATCAGCTCGTTCTTGAAGTTGCTGACCTGGGCGGAGAACGAACGCGGCGGGTAACGCTTGGGATCGAGGTCCATCTCGCGGCAGACCATCGCCATCAGCCGCTGGGAGTCGGCCTGGTCGTAGATGGAGAAGCTCGTGGGGAAGCCCAGCCGTCTGGCCTCGCGGCGCAGGATCCGCACGCACGCGCTGTGGAAGGTCATCACCCACATCGCCGACGAGCGCGGGCCGATGAGCCTGTCGACCCGGTCCTTCATCTCCCGGGCGGCCTTGTTGGTGAAGGTGATCGCCAGGATCTCCTGCGGGTGCACGCCCCGCTCGCCCAGCAGATAGGCGATGCGGTGGGTCAGCACCCGGGTCTTGCCCGAACCCGCGCCCGCGACGATGAGCAGCGGGCTGCCGTGGTGCACGACGGCCTCGCGCTGCTGGGGGTTGAGCCCGTCGAGCAACGGGTGGGTCAGGGAAGAGGCTGGGATCGACACGTCCCCTAGGTTAGAGCGGCCCGCCGACAACCGGGTCCAGCACCGTCAAGGAATGCGGACAGAGTTATCAACGGTTGTGATGATCGAACGGAACGCGACAAAGGGAAAGGATGCCCCATGCTCTCCGACAACGAGATCCATCGGGTGCTCGTGGTGACCGCCCATCCCGATGACGTCGACTTCGGCGCCGCGGGCTCGATCGCGTTGTTCACCGACCGCGGTGTCGAGGTGACGTACTGCGTCGTCACCGACGGCGACGCGGGTGGCTTCGACCGTGCGCTGGACAACGGCGGCATGGCCGAGCTCCGCCGCGCCGAGCAGACCGCCGCCGCCAAGGCCGTCGGCGTGACCGACGTGCGCTTCCTGGGGTACGGCGACGGCACCGTGGTGCCCGGCCTGGACCTGCGGCGCGACATCGCCCGGGTCATCCGGCAGGTCAGGCCCGACCTGGTGATCACCCACAGCCCGGAGCGGAACCACCGGTTCATCGCGCCCAGCCACCCCGACCACCGAGCGGTCGGCGCCTCGGCGCTGGACGCCGTCTACCCCGACGCGCGCAACCCGTACGCCTTCCCGTCGCTGCTGCTGGAGGAGGGGCTGGAGGCCTGGACGGTCCGCGAGGTCTGGCTCAACGGCGGCCCCACCCCCGACCACCACGTCGACATCACCGGCACCTTCGAGCGCAAGCTCGCCGCGCTGCGCGCCCACGTGAGCCAGACCGGCCACCGGGACGACTTCGAGAGCTTCATCCGGGACCGTTTCTCCGGCATCGCCGCCGAGGCGGGCTTCGGCGAAGGCCGCTACGCGGAGGCCTTCCAGCGGGTCTCCACCGCCTGACCCCCGCGACAGCGGCAAGAGCGCCGAGAGAACACCGAGAGAACGCCGAGAGAACGCCGTCTCGTTGAGCAGTATCGACCTGTCACCCGCCACCGCCGTCGTCGTCGTGCTGCTCGCCCTCGGGGGCGCCGCCGTCGCCTGGCTCGGCCGCCTCGGGCACGCACCCGCCGTGCTCATGGCCTCCCTGCGCGCCGCCGTCCAGCTCGGAGCGGTCTCGCTGATCATCGTGTGGGCCGTCGGGCGGCCCCTCGCGGTCGCGGCCTTCGTCCTGGTCATGTACGGCGTGGCGAGCGTGACCGCGGGCCGCAGGGTCTCCCCCGGCCCGGCCGGCCGGTGGGCCGCGGTGCCCGTCGCGGCGGGGACCGCGCCGGTGCTGGCGCTGCTGTTCGGCACCGGGACCGTCCCGCCGCAGGGCATCACGCTGATCCCGGTCGCGGGCATCCTGCTCGGCGGGTGCCTGACGGCCACGGCGCTCGCGGGACGGCGGGCGCTGGACGAGCTCGCCCAGCGGCGCGGCGAGGTCGAGGCGGCCCTCGCGCTCGGCTTCTCCGACCGGGACGCGGCGCTGGAGATCTGCCGCCCGCCCGCCTCCCAGGCGCTCGTGCCCGCGCTGGACCAGACGGGCACCGTGGGACTGGTCACGCTCCCGGGGGCGTTCGTGGGGATGCTCCTGGGCGGGGCCGATCCGCTCCACGCCGGGGTGGTGCAGCTGGTCGTGCTGGTCGCGCTGCTGGCCGCGGAGGCGGTGGCCGTGGTCGTCACGATCGAACTGGCCGCCCGGGGTCGCTTCGGCACCCGCTGACAGGACCGGGAGGCTTCCCCGGGAAGTCCCGTTCCGGGGGCTCGTCAGCCGGGGAGCCGCGTCACGGGGAGCCCGCGCGGCGGGGGCCACCGGTCCCGGCCCGGTCCGGCGGGGCGAGGCGGGCGAACAGGTAGCCCAGGGAGTTGGTCGCCAGGTGGAACATCGAGGGCGCGGCCAGACCGCCTCTCCGGCGCAGGTGGGTGAAGAGCACCCCGGCGAGCCCCGTGGTGACCACCGCGCCGGTCACGACACGCGTCGTCTGCCACGTGCTCGGCCGCGCGGGCGGGTCCGGCACGCCCGGCGTGCCTCGTACCTCCTCGGGCCCGTCCGGCGCGGCGGATCCGTCCGGCACGGTGATCACGGCGGGCGCGGTGATGACGGCGGACGGGGATTCGCCGGAGGCGAGGCGGCTCAGCGCGGGGTTGGCGGCCATCATGTCGATCGCGGGAAGCACGTGCCAGAGGCCGAACAGGGCCGAGGAGGCCACGGTGGCCGCGGCGGTCCCGTACGAGCGGGCGACGAGGGCATGCAGCACCCCGCGGAAGCCGACCTCCTCCAGTAGGACCGTGCCGAACGGCACCTGAAGCAGCGCCTCCTCCAGGACCCGGGCTCGCGACAGGGACAGCGCCCGCTCGTCGCGGAAGAACCGGCGGGTGGCCGGGACGGCGATGCCGACGGCGTAGACCCCGGCGACCGCGGAGGCGAGTACGCCGCCGATCCGCACGCCGCGCGAGCGCTCGTGGAAGCCCAGTTCGGCCCAGGAGAGCCCGGAGCGGCGGGCCAGGGCGAGGAGCACGCCGGTGGCCGCGGTGGAGGTGAGGGGGCACAGGCGGGGCGCCACACGGTTGTTGAGCACGTTGGCCGCCACCAGCACGCCCACCGCCCCGGCCAGCGCGCCGCTCCCCCGGGGATCCGGCGCTCCCGCCCGCGCGCCACGCCCGCGGAGATCCGGCGCTCCCACCGGCGCGCCACGCCCCATGACACGCCGGACGGCGTCGAAGGCCGGTCCCAACCCCATTCCTCACGCCCCTCACGACACCGCGCACGCCCGGTTCGAGGCTACGTGACGGGGGTCAGCTCGCGGCGCTCCGGCGCCAGCCGTTGGGGAAGCGCATGCTGCGGCGCTCCTCGACGGTGAGCCCACCCCAGATGCCCTCGGGTTCACCGGCCCGCAGCGCGTACGCCCGGCAGTCTTTGATCACCGGACATCCGGCGCAGACCTCCTTCGCGCGCGCCTCGTGCTCGGCCGACGGCATCAACGGGAAGAACAGCTCGGGGTCGCTCGTCCGGCAGGCGCCCCGCGCGGCCCAGCCGATCTCTCGGACCGTCTTCCGCATGACATCACCCCCCCTGGTGGATCATCGGCCCTCAGACTAAGGGGCCCGCGCCGCCGGGACATCAGCCTCCCGAGGGATTCCGGGATACTCATCGCGATGTACGTCAGCGGGCCTTCGCGTCCCGGCCGTGGCTCCGGCGGGCGGCAGGGACGGGAGGCCGGGCGCCGGAATCCCCGTGGGAGGCCGCCGGGAACTCGCCCCCGCGGGCCGCGACGACGACCGCCGGTACCGGAGGAGCACGGCGGCCGTCGCGGTCCGGCCGGGGCGGTCAGGAGATCGGCCAGGTATGCACCGGCTCGTTGGCGTGCATGTGGTCGATGTACCGGAGGGTCATCCGGCGCAGGGCCTCGTACCGGTCGAGGTCGCCCAGGGCGTCCACCGTGTCGATCTGCCAGCTCGCGCCGGTCGTGCCCGTCAGGCAGCGCTGTTCGACGATCCCCAGCAGCCGGTCCCTGACCTGCGGTGCCACCTCCCACAGGTCGAGCCCCTCGTGGGCGAGCGGGAGCAGGCGGCGCAGGATCAGCTCGGCGGCGACCACCTCACCGAGGCCCGGCCAGTAGAGCCTGGCGTCCAGGCCGTGCCGGGCGGCGGCGTGCAGGTTGTCCTCGGCCGCGGCGAACGACATGCGCGTCCACACCGGGCGCTCGGCGTACGGGAGCACCCGCATGAGCCCGTAGTAGAACGCGGCGTTGGCGGCGACGTCCGCCACCGAGGGCCCGGCGGGCAGCACCCGGTTCTCCACCCGCAGGTGCGGGACGCCGTCCACGACGGCGTAGACCGGCCGGTTCCACCGGTAGACGGTGCCGTTGTGCAGGGTCAGCTCGCCGAGATCCGGCGTCACGCCGCGCTCCAGCTGCTCCCGCGGGTCTTCCTCCTCGCACAGGGGCAGCAGGGCGGGGAAATAACGGGCGTTCTCCTCGAACAGGTCGAAGACCGAGGTGATCCACCGCTCGCCGAACCACACCCTCGGCCGGACGCCCTGGGCCTTCAGCTCCACCGGACGGGTGTCGGTGGCCTGCTCGAACAGCGGGATCCTGGTCTCGTGCCAGAGGTGGCGGCCGAACAGGAACGGCGCGTTGGCGGCCACCGCCACCTGTGGACCGGCGATGGCCTGGGCGGCGTTCCAGTGGGCGGGGAACGCCTCCGGGCTGACCTGCAGGTGGAGCTGGAGGCTCGTGCAGGCGGCCTCGGGGGTGATGCTGTCCGCGTAGGTGTCGAGGGACTCGTGACCCTGGATCGCCAGGTGCAGGTCCTCTCCCCTGGCCGCGAAGATCTGCTCGTTCAGGAGCCGGTAGCGGGGGTTGGCCGACAGCGTGCCCTCGTGCACGTCGCTCTCGCGCAGCGTCGGCAGGATGCCGACCATCACCATGTGCCCACCCACCGTGCGGGCCCGCTCCTCGGCGTGGTTGAGCCGGTCGCGGATCACCTTCTCCAGCCGCGCCGCGCCGTCCGCGTCCAGGGGCTCCGGCACGACGTTGATCTCCACGTTGAACTGGCCGAGCTCGGTGGCCCAGTCGGGCTCCGCGATCGCCGCCAGCACCTCGGCGTTCTTCATCGCGGGTTCGCCGCGCTCGTCCACGAGGTTGAGCTCGATCTCCAGCCCGGCCTTGGGCCGGTCGAACTCGAACCTCGACTCGCGCAGCATCATCGCGAACACGTCGAGGCACCGGCGGACTTTCTCCCGGTATCTCCGCCGGTCTTCCCGGCTGAACACCATCGCAGGTACGTCACGCCCCATACTTCGCAGAGTCGCACATAAGTTACTGCTCGTACAGGGCTCGTACCGGATGTGCGCAGGTCAGACCAGGCGCCGCGCCGTGGCCCAGCGGGAGAGCTCGTGGCGGTTGGAGAGCTGGAGTTTGCGCAGCACGGACGAGACGTGGGTCTCCACGGTCTTGACCGAGATGAACAGCTCCTTGGCGATCTCCTTGTAGGCGTAGCCTCGGGCGATCAGCCGCAGGACCTCGCGCTCACGCTGCGTCAGCGAGTCGAGTTCGGGGTCGATCGGCGGGGCCTCGCTGGAGGCGAAGGCGTCCAGCACGAACCCGGCCAGCCTCGGCGAGAAGACCGCGTCGCCCTCGGCGACCCGGCGGATGGCGTCGGTGAGCTCGCGACCGCTGATGTTCTTGGTGACGTAGCCCCGGGCGCCACCGCGGATCACACCGATGACGTCCTCGGCCGCGTCGGAGACCGACAGGGCGAGGAAACGGACCGGGATGCCCGCGCCGAGGACGCGGCGCAGCACCTCCTGACCGCCGCCGCCGGGCATGTGCACGTCGAGCAGGACCACGTCGGGCCGGAGGTCGGTGATCGCCTTGACCGCGGAGTCCACGTCCTCGGCCTCGCCGATCACCTCGATGGAGTCGCCGAGCTCCGCCCGGACACCGGAGCGGAACAGGCGGTGATCGTCGACGATCAGGACCTTGACGGCGCTCATCGGATTCCTCCAGCGGGGAGACCCCGGGCCTCGGCCCCGGGTAGGGAACGCGTGACGGTGACGCGTCGCGCCCGGTGCGGTACCGGCCGCCCGGCGGTGGGCGCCGAGCCGCCGGACCGGCGGGATGTGACGCCTGTGGAGACCGGGGAGGGCCCCGTCCGGATCCGTCCCGGCGGCCGGTCTCCGGCCCGCCGCCTCCTGGCTCGTTCGCTCACGCCTTCTCCAGTTTCATGGTCAACATCACTTCCGTGCCCTCGCCGGGCTCGGTCCGCACCCTGGCGCTGCCGCCGTTGCGCTCCATCCTGCCGATGATCGACTGGCGGATGCCCATCCGGTCGTCGGGCACCTCCTCCATGTCGAACCCGACGCCCCGGTCCCGGACGAAGACGGTGACCTCGCCCGGCTCCGCCTCGGCGTAGACGGAGATGACCTCCGAACCAGAGTATTTCGCGGCGTTGACCATGGCCTGCCGGGCGGCCTGCATCATCGCGGACAGCTCGGGCGTGAGCGGGCAGTCGCCCACGCAGACGACCTCGATGGGCACCCCGTGGGCGTCCTCCTCCTCGGCGGCGACCCGGCGCACCGCGGCGGCCAGTGACGCGTCGGCGTCCTGCTTGGGCTGGTAGAGCCAGTTGCGCAGCTCACGCTCCTGGGATCGGGCCAGCCGCATCACCTCGCGCGCGTCGTGGGCGTTGCGCTGGATGAGCGTCAGGGTGTGCAGCACCGAGTCGTGCACGTGCGCGGCCACCTCGGCGCGCTCCTCCTGCCGGATGCGCTCGCGGCGCTCCCGCTGGAGTTCCTTCCAGAGCGCGGCCAGCCAGGGTGCCGCGATCAGCGCGACGCCGCCGACGACCACCAGGGTGAACATGATGCCGGGGCGGGCCTTGCCCAGCTCGTCGGTGGCCACCAGGAAACCGATGGCGCCGACCACGACGAGCACCAGCCCGACGAACGTGCGGACCCGGTTCTGACGCACCTGCCCGACCGTCGAGTTCATCCAGCGCCGTCGCCGGTCCGGGTCGGCCTGCTGCCACAGGATCAGCGAGCCGATGCCGCCCACCGCGATCGGCCACGCGCCGATCCCGCCCCCCGTGGGACCGCCGACGAGCCAGTCCAGGGCCGTCAGCGCCAGCCCGATCGCGCCGTACGCGGCGAACTGGCTCCAGTCCCTGGCGGGCTCCCTGCCCTCGTGGGGCTCGCGCGGGGTGAACATCCACAGGGCCGCGTACGCGACCGCGCCGATCCCGTCCAGGACGGTGAGCAGCACGAAGGCCAGCCGCAGCACGACCGGGTCGAGCCGGAGCTGGGCCGCGGCGCCCTGGGCCACGCCGGCGACCAGCCGGCCCTCCACCGGCCGCACCAGGCGGGGGAAGGCCGCGTCCTCGGACGTCACCGGCACTGTGTCATGAATTGTCGGTCGGTCAGCCATATCGTCAGCATCGTCACACGAACCGGTCCCTCCATGCATCAGGCGTTCCCCTGAAGCGACCCTGAGAGGGTCCCCGCCTCTCGGGGACGGCTCAGGGGTCTCCCGGATGCGCGGGCGGCGGGGAGAGGCCACGATGAGAGCATGACCGAAACCGGGCACACACCAGACCCGGCGAGCACCGCGTCCGACTCGCCATCTGCCCCTCTCCCCGGCGAGGGGCACCTGCAGCGCAGTGACGAGGGACGCATGCTCACCGGGGTCTGCGCCGGCCTCGGGCGCTACACCGGCATCGACCCGGTGCTGTTCCGGGTCGGCTTCGCGGTGCTGGTGCTCGGCTCCGGGATCGGCATCATGCTCTACATCGCGGCTTTCCTGCTGATGCGCGAGACCGACGGCGGGCCCGGCCACCTGGAGCAGTGGACCCGGCGCGAGATCGACAGCGAGACCGTGCTGGCCCTGCTGGCCGGAGTGTTCGCGTTCGGACTGATCATCAACATTTCCTCGGGCGGCATCGGCACCGGCACGGTCGTCGTCGGCACCCTGTTCGCCGTCGCCCTGCTCGCCGCCCACGCGCGCGGGGTCGACCTGCTGGCGCTGACCCGGTCGCTGCCCGACCGGCTGCGCAGGCGCCGCCCGCCCCGCGCCTTCGGGCAGGCGCCGGGCGCGTTCGCCGCCCCGGGCCGGGTCCAGGACCCGTTCACCACCGCCGGTGCGCCCGCGTCCGCCCCCTTCACCACCGCCGCCCCCGCCGGCACTCCCGCACCCGCCCCCTTCACCACCGCCGCCCGGCAGGACGCCGCCCCGGCGGACGCGCGAACGGTCACGGAGCCGTACGAGCCCGCCGCCCCCGCGCCCGGTCCCACCGCCCCCGGGCCAGCCGGTCCGGAGTCCGCCGCCGAGGCCCCGCCGAGCCCCGGGGGATCCGCGGCCCCCGCCGCCCCCGCGCCCGCCGGTCCGGAGTCCGCCGCCGAGGCCCCGCCGGACTCCGGGGGATCCGCGGCCCCCGCGCCCGGTCCCACCGCCCCCGGGCCAGGCCGCGGGAGGATGTACGAAGACCCGTACCGCCCCGCCGGGCCGTCCTACGACTCCTCGGGTGAGCCGTTCTCACCGTACGGCCCCTACCAGCCGCTCGACCCGCGCAGGCGGCAGGGGTACCCGTCCTACGGCCCGCCGTACGCCCCGGCCGGGTACGGCCCGCCGACGCGGACGGCGCTCCGGCCGCGGCGGCCCAGGTCGTTCGTCGGGGGCGTGACCATCTGCCTGGCCATGATCGTTGGAGGGATCATCGTGGCGATCCAGTCGGCCTCGGGACCGGTCAACATGACGGTCGCCGGTGGTGCGATGCTCGTCGTCATCGGGGGCGGCCTCCTGGTCGCCGCCTGGATCGGCCGGGGCGCGGCCCTGGTCGCGGCGGGCACCATCCTGTCGATCGCCCTGATCGCGGGATCCACGGTGGGCGGCATGCCCAGGAAGTTCGGCACCTACGACTGGCATCCCGTCAAGCTGTCCGACGTCGCCCGGAGTTACTCGGTGGGCGTGGGCGAGGGCAGCCTGGATCTCAGCGAGCTGTCCCTGCCGCCGGGGTCGCGGACGATCGTGGACGCCTCGGTCTCCGTCGGCGAGATCAGCGTGATCCTGCCCGCGACGGTCAGGGCGGAGGTCCACGGCTTCACCAAGTTCGGCGACGTGAAGATCGACCACACGGTGGAGGGGGGCGCCGACGTCCAGCACCGCAAGATCTTGGAGCCGGAGGTGCCCCCGGCGGGCGACGTGGCGACCATCGTGCTGAACGTCAGGGCGGGCATCGGTGACGTGGAGGTGCGCCGTGCGGCCTGACATGGACCCGTCCACCGCCGGGGGATCCGGCCCCGCGCGGCCCGAGCGCCGCCTGCTGCACCGTACCGACTGGATGGCGCTGCTCAGCGGGGTGCTGTTCATCGGCGTCGGGATCGTCTTCGTCAACGCCCCGTCGATCGAGCCGCTGGCCATGCTCCCCGTCGTGGTGAGCGGCCTGGGCCTCGCCGGTCTGGTCGCCATCCTGGTCAAGGCGGTCCGCCGCTAGATTCATACGGATAACAGGCCGTAGAAAGCATTAGAATCAGGGGATGCCAGTCCTGGAGTTCGTCAGCACGATCCGCGCCACCCGAGCGGGGCTGACGGACACGCTCGCCGACGTCGACGGCATGACCGCCTGGGGCCGGGCGCACGCCACCGAGCTGGGGCTCGACCCCGGCTTCGTCGCCTCGGAGGAGCTGCGCCGCGAGGTGGTCGAGCTGCGGCAGGCCGTCCGGTCGCTGTTCGCCAGAGCCGTCGCGCCGGGCCCGGCCAGCAGCGCGGACGCGCACCTGCTGCCCGGCTTCGGCGACGCGCTGGCCCTGGTCAACGCCGCCGCCCTCGCCGTCCCGCTGGCCCCGCGCCTGGAGTGGCCCGCCGAGGGCGCCCCGGCCGTGCGGATCGTCCCGGCGGTCGAGGCGACGGACTCCGCGCGGATCCGCGCGACGCTCGCGGCCTCGGCGGTCGAGTTCCTGGGCGGGCCCCGGTGCGACCAGCTCCGCGCCTGCCCCGCCCCGCGCTGCGTGCTCTATTTCGTCAAGGAGCACGCCCGCCAGGAATGGTGCTCGGTGAGCTGCGGCAACCGGGCCCGGGCGGCTCGCCACCACCGCCGGCACAAGGACGGCTGACACCGCGGGCGTGACGGCCGGCGCCTGGGCGGCCGGCCGCCACCGGAGCACGAAGGCGACCGACCGTCGGCGGCGCACGGGCGACCCACCGCGGCCGGCACACAAGCGACCCACCGCGGCCGGCACACAAGCGACCCACCGCGGCCGGCGCACGGGCGACCCACCACCGTCCGCGCACAGGCGACCGGCTCCGGGAGCGCCCCACATCCTCTGTCGCGAGTGACGCATGTCACAAATTACTAACGGTAAAAATCTATGTCTTCCGTTAGATTATGGGTACCAACCTAACGGGACGATCCGTTAGATATGCGACGGGAGAAGACAGATGACCTTCCAGACCGGTCACATCGGCCTCAACGTCTCCGATCTCGACGCGTCCAGGGACTTCTACCGGAAGGTCTTCGGGTTCGAGGTTCTCGGCGAGTCCACCGACGCGGACCGCAGGTACGCCTTCCTCGGGCTCGACGGCAGGCTCATGGTGACCCTCTGGCAGCAGAGCGAGGGCCGCTTCGCCACCGGGACGCCCGGGCTGCACCACCTGGCCTTCCAGGTGCCCGACATCGAGGCGGTCCGCCGGGCGGAGGACGTGATCAGGGAGATCGGCGCGACGCTCCACCACGACGGCGTGGTGGCGCACCGCGAAGGGGCGTCCTCGGGTGGCGTGTTCTTCGAGGATCCGGACGGGATCCGGCTGGAGATCTACGCGCCCACCGGCGCCGGGACGTCCCCCGCACCGGGGGGCGCCGCTCCGACCTGCGGCTTCTTCTGACCGCCGTGGAGCACGCGGGAGAGCTGGCGGTGCAGCGGCGGGCCGGGGTGCGTGCCGTGGCGCTGGGCTCGGCCAGGATGCGACCCGAGATCCCCGCGGTGGCGGCCGAGTTCCTGGCCCGGCAGCGGATGCTGCTGATCGGGGCCGCCGATCCGGACGAGCGCCTGTGGGCGACCGTCCTGACCGGCCGCGAGGGGTTCGTCCGCGCCGTGGACGACCGGACGATCGTGATCGACACGGTGCCGGGCGAGCACGATCCGCTGGCCGGGCTGGACGGCGGCGAGATCGGAATGCTCGCGATCGAGCCGTGGACCAGGCGGAGGATGCGGGTCAACGGCACGGTCACGCGAGAGGGCGGGCGGCTGGTCGTCCGCACCGAACAGACCTATGCGAACTGCCCCAAGTACCTCCAGACGCGGGAGATCATCGGGGAGTCCGCCGGGACCACCGCCGGGACCACAGCCGGGGCCTCGCCGGTGGCGGCGCTCACCGGCGGTCACCGGGCGTGGATCGAGGCGGCCGACACGTTCTTCGTCGCCACCAGGGCCGCCGGGCTCGGCGCCGACCTGTCGCACCGGGGCGGCAACCCGGGCTTCGTGCGGGTGGTGGACGAGCGGCGGCTGGTCTGGCCGGACTACGTCGGCAACTCGATGTACATGACGCTGGGGAACCTGGAGCTGGACGAGAGCTGCGCCCTGCTCTTCCTCGACTGGGACCACGGCGACGCGCTGCACCTGACCGGCCGCGCCCGCGTCGACTGGGATCCGAAGGACGTCCCGGGCGCGCAGCGGCTGGTCGGGTTCGAGCTGGACCGGGCCGTGCTCGTCCGGGGCGCCAGCCCGCTCCGCTGGAGCTTCGGGGAGTACTCGCGGCACAACCCGCCCGCGCGAACGGGGGACGGGCAGGCCTGAGGCGGGATCCGGGGCGCAACCGTTCAGGGCACGAGCCGCCCGGGGTCCGGAACACGAGCCGTCCGGAACCCGGAACGCAAGCCACCCGGAACCTGGAACGCAAGCCACCCGGAGCCCCGGGCGGAGTGCCGGGCAGGGCGCCGGACCGGAGCTCCGGGCGGTGGCGTGGAAGAGCTTGAAGAGGGGCTTGACCGGGAACTACAGGGGCGTACGTTCACTTCTGTCGGCTTTCACTTCTCCACTTTCTTCTGGGTGCATCTGGAGGACATATGCCCCGAATCACCGTCACCGTGGACGGAGTCGAATACGAGGAGGAGGTCGAGCCGCGTCTCCTCCTCGTCCACCTGCTGCGCGACCGCCTCGGCAAGACCGGCACGCCGATCGGGTGCGACACCAGCAACTGCGGCGCTTGCACCGTGTTGCTCGACGGCAGGAGCGCGAAGAGCTGCTCCGTGCTCGCCGTGCAGGCCGACGGGAGTGATGTCGTCACCATCGAGGGCCTGGCGCAGGGCACCGAGTGGCACCCCATGCAGCGGGCCTTCCACGAGGAGCACGCCCTGCAGTGCGGCTACTGCACCCCCGGCATGATCATGGCCGCGATCGACCTGCTCAAGGACGATCCGGACCCGTCGGAGGAGGCCGTGCGGGAAGGGCTCGAAGGCAACCTGTGCCGGTGCACGGGCTACTGCAACATCATCCGGGCGGTGCGGCGCGGCGCCCAGGAGATGTCGCGGCAGGAGGTGAGGACGGCATGACCGAACAGCTCGACGCCGGCCTGATCGGCGAACAGATCGCCGAGAGCGACCAGCTCGGCCGCCCGTCCCCGGCACACGAGGTCGGCAGGGCACGCCGGCGCAAGGAGGACTCCCGGCTGGTCACCGGCCGGACCATGTGGACCGACAACATCCAGCTCCCGGGCATGCTGTACGTGGCCTTCCTGCGCAGCCCCATGGCCCACGCCCGGATCACCCGGGTCGACACCTCGGCCGCGCGGAGCCAGCCCGGTGTGGTGGCCGTCGTCAGCGGCCGAGACCTCGCCGACGAGCAGGGCAGCCTGCCCTGCGCCTGGCCGGTCACCGAGGACATCGTCATCCCCGACCACCCGCCCATGGCCGTGGACGAGGTCCGCTACGTCGGTGAGGCGGTGGCCTGCGTGGTCGCCACCGACCGGTACAAGGCCGCCGACGCCCTGGACGCCATCGAGATCGACTACGAACCGCTGGAACCGGTGCTCGACATGACCGCGGCGCTCGCCGAGGGCAGCCCCAAGGTCCACGAGGCCGGGAACCGGGCGTTCACCTGGAAGTTCGCCGGAGGCGACATCGAGGCGGCGTTCCGCGACGCGCCCGTGGTGGTCGAGCGCACGTACGTGCAGCAGCGGCTCATCCCGACCGCGTTGGAGCCGCGCGCGGTCGTGGCCACCACCGACGGCGAGACCTTCACCCTCTACTCGGCCACCCAGATCCCGCACGTGCTGCGCGTCATGCTCGCGCTGACGACCGGGATCCCCGAGCACCGGCTGCGCGTGGTCGCCCCCGACGTGGGCGGCGGTTTCGGCTCCAAGCTCCAGGTCACCGCCGAGGAGGTGCTCGCGCTCCTGCTGGCGCGCAGGCTGAACAGGCCGGTGAAGTGGACCGAGTCCCGCTCCGAGGGCAACCTGACCGTGCACCACGGCCGCGACCAGCTCCAGCGGATCTCCGTCGCCGCCGACCGGGACGGGCGCCTGCGGGGCGTCAAGGTGGACCTGCTCGCCGACATGGGCGCCTACCTGATGCTGGTCACACCGGGCATTCCGCTGCTCGGCGCGTTCATGTACAACGGCATCTACAAGATGGACGCCTACGACTTCACCTGCACGGGCGTCTTCACCACCAAGATGCCGACCGACGCCTACCGGGGCGCGGGTCGCCCGGAGGCGACGTTCGCGATCGAGCGCGCGATGGACGAGCTCGCCCACGAGCTGGACGTGGACCCCGTCGAACTGCGGCGTCGCAACTGGATCGCCCACGACGAGTTCCCGTACACCACGATCGCCGGGCTGACCTACGACTCCGGCAACTACGAGGCGGCGACCGATCGGGCGCTCGCCCTGTTCGGCTACGACAAACTCCGGGCCGAGCAGGCCGACCGGCGCGAGCGGCGTGACCCGGTGCAGCTCGGCATCGGCGTGTCGACCTTCACCGAGATGTGCGGCCTGGCGCCCTCGCGCGTGCTCGGCAGCCTCAGCTACGGCGCGGGCGGCTGGGAGCACGCCACGGTCCGCATGCTCCCCACCGGCAAGGTCGAGGTCGTCACCGGCACCTCCCCGCACGGCCAGGGGCACGAGACGGCCTGGAGCCAGATCGTCGCCGACGCGCTGGGCGTGCCGTTCGAGGACGTCTCCGTGCTGCACGGCGACACGTCCGTCTCGCACAAGGGCATGGACACCTACGGCTCCCGCTCGCTGGCGGTGGGCGGCGTCGCCGTGCTGGCCGCCTGCGAGAAGGTGAAGGACCGGGCCAGGCAGCTCGCCGCGCACATGCTGGAGGCCGCGGTCGAGGACATCGAGTTCGCCGACGGCTCGTTCCGGGTCCGCGGCACCGGCTCGGGCAAGACCATCCAGGAGCTCGCGCTGGCCACCTTCGCCGCGCACGACCTCCCCGACGGCTTCGAGCCCGCGCTGGACGCCGACGCCACCTTCGACCCGGACAACTTCTCCTTCCCGCACGGCACCCACCTGTGCGCGGCCGAGGTGGACACCGAGACCGGCGCGGTGAAGATCCGGTCGTACGTGGCGGTCGACGACGTGGGCACCGTGGTGAACCCGCTCATCGTCGAGGGCCAGGTGCACGGCGGCATCGCCCAGGGTGTGGCCCAGGCCCTGTTCGAGGAGGCGGTCTACGACGGGGAGGGCAACATGCTCACCACGACGATGGCCGACTACCTGATCCCGTCGGCCGCCGACCTGCCCGACTTCGTCACCGACCGCACCGAGACCCCGGCGACCAGCAACCCGCTGGGTGTCAAGGGGGTCGGCGAGGCCGGGACCATCGCCTCCACCCCGGCCGTCGTCAACGCGGTCGTCGACGCGCTGCGCCCGTACGGCGTGCACGACGTCCGCATGCCCTGCACACCGGAGCGGATCTGGCGGACCGTCGCCGAGGCGCGCGCCGCCGGAACCGGGACCGGGGCCGGGACCGCCCCCGGAACCTGGACCACCGCCGGCACCGCCGCGGAAGGCGGACCGGCACCGACCGAGGGAGGCGCCGGATGATTCCCGCGTCGTTCGACTACGTCAGGCCCGGAACGCTGGAGGAGGCCTGCCGGGTGCTCGGCGAGGCCGCCGCCGCGGGCGACGACGTCAAGGTGCTGGCGGGCGGCCAGTCGCTGCTGCCGCTGCTGCGGCTCCGGCTCGCCTACCCGTCCGCGCTGGTCGACCTCGGGCGCCTGCCCGAGCTCCGCGGCGTCGAGGACCGCGGCGACCACGTGTTCATCGGCGCGCTCACCACGCACGACGAGGTGGTGCGCTCCGGCGTGGTACGGGAGAAGACTCCGCTGGTCGCGCTGGCGACGGCCACGGTGGCCGACCCGGCCGTGCGGCACCGCGGCACGTTCGGCGGCTCCATGGCCCACGCCGACCCGGCGGGTGACCTGCCCGCGGTCGCCCTGGCCCTGGGCTGCGTGTTCGTCGTCCGGTCCGGGGAGGGCGAGCGGGAGATCCCGGCGGCGGAGTTCTTCGTCGACTACCTGGAGCCCGCGCTCGAACCCGGCGAGGTGCTGGTCGGCGTCCGGGTGCCGGTGCTCGGCGCCGGGTGGGGATTCCACTACGAGAAGTTCCACCGGACCGCGCAGTCCTGGGCGATCGTCGGCGTGGCCGCCGCGGTGCGGCAGACCGGCGGCGCCGTCGAGGAGGCCAGGATCGGGCTGACCAACATGGGGCCCACACCGGTGCGTGCGGAGGCGGTGGAGACGGCGCTGCGCGGCGTGGACCTCTCACCCGTGGCGGCCGGCGGAACCGATCCGGTCAGGGAGGCGTGCGCCGAGGCGGACGACGGCACCTCGCCCCCGGCCGACCTGCACGCCCAGCCCGACTACCGCCGTCACCTGGCCAGGGTGCTGACCGCCAGGGCGGTCAGGGCCGCGGCCGGCTGACCCCGCGCCGGCCGGGACCTGCTCGTCCCGGCCGGCCGAGCCGTGGAACGGCCGATCCGCGCGGGGCGGGCTACCCGCTGCCCGCCCCGCGCTCCCGGTCCGGTCCCGGTCCCGGCGGCACCCGCCGGGTGAACCGGGTGAGTACGCTGACCGGATCCGCGGCACAGACGTACGCAAAAGGTGCAAACAGCTACCGAGTTTTTCAGTCCCCACAGCGTCATACTGGTGATACGCCCCCGTGTAGTCGCGACGTCGCAGCGGCGGCCACGCGACCGGCCGACAAGGAGCGGATCGATGGCAATGCGGTTCGAGCACGAGTTCACGGTTCCGGTGCCGGTCGAGCAGGCGTGGCCGGTGCTGCTGGACGTCGAGCGGGTGGCTCCCTGCCTGCCGGGGGCCGCCGTGGACAAGGTGGAGGGCGACTCCTTCACCGGCCGGATGAAGGTGAAGGTCGGGCCGATCACGGTGACCTACCAGGGCGAGGCCGCCTTCGAGAACGTGGACGCGGACACGCATTCCCTGACCATGAAGGCGTCCGGCAAGGAGGCCCGGGGCGCGGGCACCGCCGGCGCCACGGTCGTCGCCCGGCTCCACCCCGCCGACGCCGTCACCCGCGTCACCGTCGACACCACCTTCAACGTGACCGGCCGCCCGGCCCAGTTCGGCCGCGGCGTGATGGCCGAGGTCGGCGCCAAGCTGATCGAACGGTTCGCGGCCAACCTCGCCGACCTGCTGGGCAAGAGCCCGGCCGCCGAGCCCGCGACCACGGCCCACGCCCCCGAGCCCGCGACCGCACCCCACGCCCCCGAGCCCGCGACCGCACCCCACGTCGCCGAGCCCGCGACCACGGCCCCGACCGCCGCCCAGCCGGCGACCCCGACCGCCCTGGCCGTCTCGGAGACGGGGTCGGAGGCCTCCGTCGCCGAGACGGCAGCCGGATCCGAGGCCGAGGAGTTCCCGGCGATCTCGGACACCACCGGCCCGGGTCCGGTCCGACCGGCCGGGACGGCCGCGGAGGAGACCGGAAGGAGGCGGCACCTCAGCGCGGTGTCCACGCCTCCCGGACGGACCGAGGAGGTTCCGCCGCGCGAGTCCCACCCGGCGGGCACCGCGCGCACCTCGCTCACACCCGACGAGGAGGCGCTGAACCTGCTCCAGGTCGCGGGCATCCCGCTGCTCAAGCGCATCGCCCCGCTGCTCGCCGCTCTGACGGCCGTCGCCCTGATCGCCTGGCTGGTCCGCCGCGCCGGTCACCGCCACTGAGTACCGGTCGCCTCTCTCCGGGCCCGCCACCGAGTACCGGCCGCCCCTTTCTCCGGGCCCGCCGTCGAGTACCGGCCCCCTCTCCTCCGACTCGCCGCCGGTGGCCGGCGGACGTCACCGCCCGTCAGGAAGGTAAGGCCTTCCCCTCACGGTGGGCCGGTCGAGCGCCCGCCGAGCCCGGAGGGCTTCCCCGTCTGCGAAGCACGCGTTTGTGAAGCCCATGTTTCGCCCGCCTCACTTGTCCCGTCCACCCCTTGGCCAAGTATGTTGCAAGCGAGTTTCAAGCGACCCTCACATCATCGGACGCATGCCTGCGAACTGGTATGCGACGGTCATGGGGACCGGCATCGTCGCGACCGCCCTGCCCTCCCACTTCACCGCCCTGCGCCCCCTGGCCACGGCGGTGTGGCTGCTGGCGAGCGTCATGCTCGTCGGGCTGGCGTTCACCTGGCGGAACCGCCCGTTCGACCCGGCGAGCTCGCCCTTCCTGGGCGCGCCGCCGATGGCCCTGCTGACCGTCGGCGCGGGCACCCTCGTCTACGGCCGCGACCTGATCGGCCTGCCCGCCGCGATCGCCGTCGACGCGGTGCTGTGGACGGCGGGCACACTGCTCGGCCTGGCCACCCTGATCGGAGTCCCCCGGCTCATGATCACCCGGCACCGGCTCCGGCTGGAGGAGGTGTCCGGCGCCTGGCTGATGCCCGTGGTGCCGCCCATGGTCGCGGCGACCTGCGGCGCGTACCTGGTCCCGCACGCGGGCTCGCTGCGGACGGCGCTGGTGATCACCTGCTACGCGTTGTACGGTCTGAGCCTGCTCGTGGTCATCCCGATCCTGGTCGGGCTGGTGTGCCGGATCAGGGCGCACGGGCCAGGCCCGGCCACGCTGGTCCCGACGCTGCTCATCGTGCTCGGCCCGCTCGGCCAGTCGGTCACGGCCGTCAACCTGCTCGGCCGCCTGGTGCCGGAAATGGCCGCCTTCGGACTCTGGTACGGCGTGCCGGTACTGACCCTGGCGCTGATCTGGCTGGCGGTGTCCGCGTTCTTCCTGCTCCGCACCGCCCGGCGCGGTGGCCTGCCGTTCGCGATGACCTGGTGGAGCTTCACCTTCCCGGTCGGCACGTGCGTGACCGGCGCCGCGGCGCTGGCCGTCCAGCTCGACTCGGAGCTGTTCGGCCGGATCGGACTGGGACTCTACGCGCTGCTGGTGAGCGCCTGGCTGACGGTCATGTTCCGCACCGTGCCGCTCGTCGTCCCGCAGCTGCGCGACCTCAGGACCCGCCCGGAACCGGTCCCGGCGTCCCGCGACGCCGGTCCGGCGGACACCGGGGGTCACGGGGCCGTGCCCGCGGCCGCGGAGCCGGTCGGCGAGCGCCGGATCCGCACTCGCGACCACCTGGCCGTCGCGTCGCCCGCGGCGCGGGAACTCCGGAATCCGCGCACCGGCCGCGCTCGTCCGGCGGAGGCGCGCGTCTCCCCCGTGGCTCGTCCCGGCACCTTCCATCGGACGATCTCGGCCGGGAGCGGTGGTCCCGCCGGGGCTCGGCGGCAGGCCGCCAACGGACGCGCCGCGACTCGCAACCCTTGGGGATCGCGGGGGCCTCGCCGGTCCAGCCCGTCGTCAGGAACGTGACCTCGGACGTGACCGGCCGGGTCGCCGTCACCGTCCGTCCGTCGCCGAGGACGCGGGCGCCGGGAATGTCCGCCGGCATGCGGTAGGGGGCCGCACGGACGTCCGGGGCGGCCAGGTTCCCCCCTCGCTTGTTTCACATAACACTCAAAACACCGTCATCACTGAACAAGCAGCACAACGCCTAGTTCTTTCCGGGAATACCCCAGACCGTGATCAATGTCCCGGAATGCAGCGTTGTCATCATCACCTACAACGACGCGGCGCGGTTGCCGAGGGCCGTACGTTCCGTACTCGGCCAGTCCCTGCGCAACGTCGAGGTGATCGTCTCGGACGACGCGAGCACCGACGACACCGAACACGTCGTGCGCGAGCTCCAGCGCCGGGACCCGCGCGTCCGTTACCTGCGTGCCGAGGTCAACAGCGGCGGCTGCGGGGCCCCGCGCAACAGGGGCGTGGCGGCGGCCCGCGCGCCGTACGTGATGTTCCTGGACAGCGACGACGAGCTGACCAGGCACGCCTGCAAGAGCATGCTGCTGGAGATCGAGCGGACCGGCGCCGACTTCGTCACCGGGCAGATCTCCCGGCTCTACGAGCGCACCGGGAAGACGTCGAGCTACTACCCCGCCCTCTTCGCCCGGCGCAGGACGGTCGAGGGGATCGCGCGGGAACCGGAGATGTTCCTCGACTCCTTCAGCACCAACAAGCTCTACCGGACCGACCTGGTGCGGCGGCTGCCGTTCCGGGAGGACATGCACTACGAGGACCACGTCTTCAGCACGACCCTGTACTGCGCCGCGCGCCGGTTCGCCGTGGTGCCGTGGGTGGTCTACCTGTGGCACCGGAGCGCGGCCGGGAGCTCGGCGCGACCGTCGATCTCGCTGAGCATCACCGAGATGGCCAACGTCCGCTCCAGGATCGCCGCGGCCCGGCTGAGCGACGACATCCTGCGCCGGAACGGCCTGGGGCACCTGGTCCACGAGCGGCAGCGCCGTTTCGTCCGCCAGGACCTGCGGGTCTACCTCAACCCGCTGCCCTCCCGCGACCCGGCGTGGATCGCGGAGTTCGTCGC
Organism: Streptosporangium fragile; assembly: GCF_039534445.1. Taxonomy (NCBI): domain Bacteria; kingdom Bacillati; phylum Actinomycetota; class Actinomycetes; order Streptosporangiales; family Streptosporangiaceae; genus Streptosporangium; species Streptosporangium fragile. The sequence continues at coordinate 28,293 of NZ_BAAAVI010000048.1, forward strand.
GGTGACCCGGCCCTACCTGGCGGAGTTCACTCCGGAGGTGTTCGAGCCGATGGACCCGCTGATCCGGGTCTGCTGCAGTTTCATCCTCGACGGCCGGCCCGACGAGCTCCTGGTCGCCGCCCGGTCGCTGAACGGGCCGAAGGCTCCGCCGCGCCTCGCCACGCGGCGGGACGGGCGCACCTACTGGGGCGGCGCCCCCGACCCGAGGCGGGAGATCACCCCGCTCCGGTTGGCCGAACTGCCCTACACCGCCAGCCGGCTCCGCCACGAGGCGGCCGTCACCGGTGAGGGCACCCGGATCACGCTGGCGATCAGGACCTACGACCCGTTCGGGGTGCTCGCCGCCCATCCCGGCTGGACGGCGTTCCTGCGGCTGCGCGGCCACCGGGTGCCGCTGACACCGCGCCCGCAGGCGGACGGCGGCCACCTGAGCGAGGTGACGGTCGACCTGGCCGCGGTCCGCCCCGGCCGGCTGGGATTCGACGGCCACGACGACCCGGTCGTGTCGGTCGTCCGCGCCGACGGCCACGTCACCTCCGACCGGCTGCTCGTCGTCCCCGCCGTCGAACCGCTCACCGTCCCGGTGCCCGGACACCGGGTCACGGTCAGGGCGGAGGGGGCGGCCGCGGCGCTGCGGGTGACATGGCGGCGCACGGGGCTGCTCCGGCAGGTCCCCCGGCTGCGGCGGGCCCGCACCCGGCTGCTGCGGCGCCTGGGCGGGCCGGAGGCGAAGCTCCGCGTCTACCGGACGCTGATCAGGGTCCTGCCGCCCCGGAGGGACCTGGCGCTGTTCGAGTCGGACGTCGGCGCCGGGTACACCGGCAGCCCGCGCTACATCTACGAGGAACTCAGGCGGCGCGGGGCGCCGATCGAGGCGGTCTGGTCGGTCGCCGGGAACCGGCGCGCCTTCCCCTCCGACGTCAAGCTGGTGCGACGGATGAGCTGGCGGTACATCTGGACGATGGCCCGGGCCGGCTACTGGGTCGACAGCCACGGACTGCCGCTGGCCTACCCCAAGCCGCGCGGCACGCGCTACCTGCAGACCTGGCACGGCCAGGGCATCAAGTCGATCGGCTTCGACGCGCCCGACCTGCGGGCCGACTTCGACGGGCCGAGGCGGCGGTGGCGGGACGCGGTGGCGCGCTGGGACGCGCTGGTCTCACCGAGCGCCGAGTTCGAGCGGGTCTTCATACCCGCCAACGGCTACCGGGGGCCGGTGCTGCGTCACGGCTCGCCCCGCTGCGACGTGCTCGTCCACGGCGACGACGAGGCGGTCAGGCGGGTGCGGGACCGGCTGGAGATCCCCCCGGGGCACAAGGTGCTGCTGTACGCGCCCACCTACCGGGACCGGGCCAAGCGGTCGGGGCGGTCGGTCCGGGCCGACCTGACGATGATGGCCGAGGCGCTGGCCGGCGACTGGACGGTGATCCTGCGGACCCACCCGGTCGAGCGCTACCGGGTCCCGGAGCACCTGCGCCACTTCGTCCGCCAGGCCGGGTCCTACCCCGAGGTCAACGACCTGATCCTGGCCTCGGACGCGCTGCTGACCGACTATTCCTCGCTGATGTGCGACTACGCGGTCACCGGACGGCCGATGCTGTTCCTGATCGACGACTGGGACGAGTACCGCAGGACGGAGCGAGGGGTCTACCACGACCTGCCCGCCATCGCCCCCGGCCCGTGCCTGACCACCACCGGGGAGCTGATCGAGGCGTTACGCGACCTCGACGCGGTGAGCGCGTCGTTCGCCGCGAAGTACGCCGCCTTCCGCGAGCTGTGGTGCGCCGACGAGAAAGGCCACGCCGCGGCGAGGGTCGTGGACGCCTTCTTCGGGACCGCCCGGACCGGCGCTCCCGCGCCGGTTCCCCCGCGGCTCCCGGATCCGGCCGACCGGCACGCCCGGCCACCGGCCGCGGAGGAGCGCGTCCCCGTCCCGCCGGACCGCGCGGCGACCTCGCTCACCCGGTCCGGCCGGGCGGCACCCCCCGGCGGGGCGACGATCCCGGGTGCCGGGACGACGACCCCGAACGGCGGGGCGGCACCCCCCGACGGGGCGACGGTCCCGGGTGCGGGCCCGCCCGTGCCGTGGCATCGCACCGTGACACGGCGGGTGGTCAAGCGACCGCCGGGGTGGCCGCGGTGAGCGGCGGGCGGGCGGGAGCCGTGGTGTTCGCCTGCATGGACGCCGACACCCTCGGCGGGATCCAGCGGGTCACGCACACCGTCGCCCAGGGGCTGGCCGAGCGGGGACACGAGGTGCACGTGATCGGGTTGCACCGGGCCGAGAGCCCGTTCCGCTACGTGGAGCGGCCACGCTACGCCCACCATGTGATCCACCGGGCGCCCGTGGGCAGGCTCTCCCGGCTCGCCAGGCGGCGCGAGCACCGGGCACTCGGCAGGCTCCTCCGCCAGGTGGGGCCGGGCTTCGCGGTGCTCACCTCGCCCAGCGTGGTGACCCGCGTCAAGGCGCTGCTGCCCGGGCGGCTGCTGCCGATCGGGCAGTACCACGGCTCCTACGAGCACGCCCGCGGGTCCTGGCACCTCCGCTCGGTACGGCGCCACTACGGCACCCTGGAGAAGGCGGTCTTCCTCAGCGAGGACGACGCGTGGCGGTTCTCCGAGCAGGAGTTGCTGCCCAACACCTGGTCCATCCCCAACCCGCTGCCCGCCTGGCCGGACCGGACCGCCGGCCTGACCGCCCACCGGGTGCTGGGGGTCGGCAGGCTGGAGGGCGTCAAGCGGTTCGACCGGCTGATCTCGGCCTTCGCCCGCGCCCGCCGGAACGCGGACGGGGACTGGGAGCTGCACCTGATCGGCGAGGGCGCCGAGCGTGACAGGCTGCGGGAGCACGCCGCGGCGTGCGGGGTGGCCGACCGGGTGGTGTTCCGCGGCACGGTGCCCGCGCCGGAGATGGCCCGCGAGTACCTGAACGGGTCGGTGCTCGGCCTGTCCAGCGAGCACGAGGGCCTGCCGCTGGTGCTCGCCGAGGCGGCGTCCTACGGGGTGCCCTCGGTGGCGTTCGACGTGTCGGGCGGGGTCAGGTCGCTGGTCCCGCACGGCAGGACCGGGTTGCTGGTGCCCCCGGCCGACGTGGCCGGCCTCGCCGACGCGCTGGGCGGCCTGATGGCCTCGGCCCCGGAGCGGCGGCGACTGGGTGCCGCCGCTCGCGCGCACGCCGAGGCGTTCCGCCCGGACCGCGTCCTGGACCGCTGGGAGGAACTGTTCGAACAGGTCACCCGTTGACCGTCACGGGCTCGTTGCGCGGCATCGGCACCCCGGCCAGCACGATCTGGGCGGAGGTGAGCCGGGCACCCAGCGGGTTCGGCTCGCGCAGCCGGATCAGCCGGTCGAAGGCGACGCGCTTGACCCTGGCCAGCTTCCGTTTGGCGGCGGTCCGCTCGTAGGAGACCATCCGTGACTTGTCGACCTTCGGCGCCCCGCTGAGCTCGTAGCCGTACGTCTCCAGCCGGTCGCCGAGCACGCTCTCGCACAGCGAGATCTCGCCGGCGTCGAGCCGCTGCCGCCAGGAGCCGGCCCGCTCCGGGGTCACCTCGTCGTGGGTGCGGGCGTGCCAGGTCTTGTGCGCGGGCACGGCGATGCCCGCCACCGCACGCGGTTCGCACATCGCCGGGTCGAAGTCCTCGCCGAGGAAGTCGCACAACCTGCGCAGGTGCGCCTCGGGCTCGGCGGTCAGGTCCTCGTAGCGCAGCTCGTGGTAGCTGCCCTCGGGGAGCTTCGGCGCGCCGTGCCGGGCGAAGTCGATCGCCTCGGCCCAGACGGAGACCGCGCTGTAGACGCTCCCGGTGTACCAGGGCATCTCCTTCAGCGACGCCACACAGTCGCGGCCGTCCCTGATCAGGTGCACGAACTGGGCGTCCGGGAAGAGCCGCAGCAGCACGTCGGTGTACTGGAAGTACGACGGCCGCTTGTCGCCCCAGCGCGGCTTGCCGTGCTTGGCCGCGTACGCGCGCAGCACGATGCCCAGCGCCGAGCCGAGCGTCGGCGGCCCGGCGACGATCTCGCGGACCACTTCCTCGCGATCGAGCTTCAGCTCGTGGAAGCGCGTCTGGCTCCGGTTGACCACCCATTCGGCCAGCTCGCGCCTGCGCTCGGAGTCGTTGAGATCGCCGAATTCGAGCCGCCGCTGGTAGGTGGAGACCATGAAGCGGGTCTCCGGGGGGATCGCGATGCGGGGGTGGGCGTGCAGCATGAGCTGCAGCATCGTGGTCCCCGATCGGGGACAGCCCAGGACGAAGATCGGCCGATCCGGCTTCATGGTCAGACCTTCGCCAGCTCGCCCAGCTGCCGGCTGGTGAGCTGCGCGGCGACCGGCCCCGGCTCGCGCAGGCGGTGGAAGCGGTCGCGGACCGCCTTGCGCCTGCGGGCCCAGCGCCGCTTCGACGCCGCCTTCTCGCACGCCTCGACATGGGCCCGGTCCGCCTTGGGCGCGCCGGTCAGCTGGTAGCCGTTGGCGGTCAGCCGCTCGGCCAGGACGGTCTCGCACAGCGAGATCTCCCAGGGCTCCAGCCTGCTCTTCCACGAGCCGGTCCGGGCGGTGGTGACGTCACCGTGGGTGTTGCTGTGCCAGACCTTGTGCTGCGGGATCGCCACCCTGGCCACGTGGTACGGCTCGGCCATCGCCGGGTCGTAGTCCTCGCCGAGGAAGTCGCACAGCTTGCCGAGCTCGGTCTCGGGGTAGGCCGTCAGGTCCTCGTAGCGCAGTTCGTAGTAGCTGTCCGCGGGAAGCTTCTTGGCGTGCCGGCGGCCGAAGTCGATCGCCTCGGCCCAGTTGACCGCCGCGTGGAAGACGTCCTTGGTGTACCAGGGCATCTCCTTCAGCGACGCCACACAGTCACGGCCGTCCCTGATGAGGTGCACGAACTGGGCGTCCGGGAAGAGCCGCAGCAGCAGGTCCACGTGGTGGTAGTAGCTGGGCCGCTTGTCGCCCCAGCGGCACTTGCCGTACTGCTCGGCGTAGGAGCGGAAGGTGATGCCCATCGCCGAGCCGAGCGTCGGCGGGCCGGCGACGATGTCGTCGATCAGCCGGTCACCGTCGAGCTTGAGCTCCTTGAACTTGGTGTCCTTGTCGGTCACGATCCACCGGCCGAGCCTGCGCCGGTTGTGCTCCTCCCGCAGGTCGCCGAAGGAGAACCTGCGGTAGTACCCGGGCACCACGAACCGCGTCTCCGGCGGCACCGCGATGCGCGGGTGGGAATGCAGCATGAGCTGCAGCATGGTGGTGCCCGAGCGCGGGCAGCCGATCACGAAGATCGGTCGGTCGGACTGCATGACAGCGAACCCCCGTAGAACTTGATCAGACGGATACGCGCGGCGCTTCCTGCGGGAGCGGCACGACGGACGCCACCCGGGCGAAGAGCCACATTCGGTAGATCAAAAAGACCTCGTTCAGCAGAAGCAGCATCCCGGCCACGACCGCGACGGGCACCAGCGCGGCCCTGCCGACCAGCGGCGCGACGACGAACACCGCGGCGTGGAACTCGATGCCGCTGATCAGGTGGCTCCGCACCCGGTGGCGGGCGAGCAGCCTGCCCAGCTTGCGCGGCAGCTTCGGCCGCCGCGCCGCCCTGGGGATCAGCGGCTCCACCCGGTCGGCGAACGCGACGACCCCCACGGGGCCGGTGCCGGCCCCGGCGTGCGCCATCGGCCGGGCGTGCGCCGCCGTTTCGGCGCGTGCCACCGGCTCGGCGCGCACCGCGGCCCCGACGTGCACCGCGGCCCCGGTACGCATCATGGGCTCGGCGCGCACCGCGATCCCGGCCTGCGTCAGGCACGTGAGCCGGTTCTCCTTGACCACCTCACGCACGCGCTTCATCTGCGGCGCGTTCACGTAACGGAACAGGTCGAGCACGGCCACCCCCGCGCCGAGCAGGACGAAGGCGAGATCCCCCGTCGCCGCGTACTGCCCGAACGCCAGGCCTCCGGCGCAGCAGACCACCCTGATGCGGTCGCCCACGTAGTCGAGCCAGAGGCCGAAGGCGGTCCCCGTGCCCTTGAGCCGGGCGATCTTCCCGTCCATGCAGTCGACCGCGAAGCTCACGTAGAACAGCAGGGCCCCCGCGACCAGCTGTCCGAATCCGAAGCAGACCGCGGAGCACATCCCGAGGATCAGTGACAGGCGGGTGAGCCCGTTGGGGGTGATGGCCGTGTGGTTGGCGACGAGCAGCGTGAGCCTGCACGCCACCGGGTCGACGAGGAAGACGGTCCACCACGAGTCTCTTCGCTTGCGGGTCGCGTGAACGTCGTCCAACGAATAGGCCCTCATGCGTTCCAGCATGGCGACGATCGGCCATCGAGTCGTGACTCTCTGCAACCGCCTGGACTTCTCCATGCCTGTTCTTGACCAACCGCGGGGCGTGGCTCACCCGTTGCCCCGGACCCGGATCGCCAGCCGGCCGCCCTTGCCGAGCCCCGCCCGGGCCCCGGCGCGCGGGGCCCGCGGCAGCTGCCGCCGGGCCGCGCGCACGACGCCGCTCTGGCGCATCCCGTTGGCCGACACCTCCACGTGCAACGACCACCGGCCGGGGGTGTTCACCGGCACGTCGGCCACGAAGGCGGCCCCGTCCTGCCGGACCGGGAGCGCGATCCGCGTCTTCTTCCGGGGCTTCTTCCGCCCCGCCAGCCAGACCTTGATCTTGCTGTTCCGCTCGTCGAGCCGCTTGATGGAGGCCCGCCCCTCGACCAGGAGCCGCCCGCCCGACCAGCGCACCCGGTCGGTGTGGAGCCGCAGCACCAGTTCCTGGGTCACCTCGTAGACCTCGGAGGGGATGCCGCGGGAGCGGTCCTCGAAGAAGGGGTAGGCCGCGTACCACCGGGGGTTGCGGAGGCCCCGGCGCACCACCCGCACCTCCTCCTCGCGGCGGAAGCGCAGGACCTCGCGCAGCTCGGGCACCATGCGATGGCGGAGCAGGTAGAGTTCCAGCCGCCGCGCGGCGCCCAGCCCGGCCACCACCGAGGGGTGGAGCGCCTCGACGCAGGGGAGCACGGCATCCAGGAGCCTGTGCGCCTCCTCCTCACCGGCCTCCTCCAGCGCCTCGTAGACGAACCGCACGTCCCAGGTGGCGACCATCTCGTCGAAGGCCCGCTTGAGCTTGGGGGCGCGCTCGGCCAGGAAGCCCTGGACCCGGCACAGCGAGGCGGCCCGGTCCTCCAGGTTGGACGCCTCCATCCGCCGCTGGGTGATCGACGCGTCGCCCGTGTCACGCAGCCGCCAGTGGTAGACCACCTCGTTCAGCAGGTCCACGCTCGACGCCAGGACGTGCGCGGCGACGGCGACCGGCGCGTCCTCGTAGAGCCCGGAGGGGAATTCGAGGCCCTGCCCGTCCCAGAAGGAACGGCGGTAGACCTTGTTCCACACCGTCCGGTCACGGATCAGGTCGGGGCAGTCCCTGATGTGGGTGCGCGGCCTCGGCTTCCTGAACAGCTTCACGTGCAGCGAGGAGGGGACGAGCCCCTCGGGGGTGAGCCTGCGGACCGCGCCGCAGGCGATGTCGGAGCCCGTCTCCTCCAGGGAGCCCACCAGCAGCTCGTAGGCTCCTTCCGGGACGACGTCGTCGCTGTCGGCGAAGGCGAGGTAGGTGCCGCGGGCGTGCCGGATGCCCAGGTTCCTGGCCGGACCCGGCCCCCGGGTCTCCTGACGCAGGATGCGGAACCGGGGGTCCCGGGCCGCGAACCCCTTGGCGATCACGTCGCTGCCGTCCCCGGAGCCGTCGTCGACGAGGACGAACTCGACGTCTTCGAGAGTCTGCGCGGCGAGGGAGGTCAGACATTCCTCGATATAGCTCACCACGTTGTGGAACGGCACGACGACACTGAGCAATGGCGCTTTCAACGAAAGTCCTCCGGTCGAGGGCGTCCAGTGAGTCATGGCCCACGATGCTCTCGCCCGGCGCCTCCCATGAAGGAGCCTGCCTCCCCATGGCCCGCTCTTTGCCCAACTCTGGGGCCGCCCTCACCTCGGGCCGCTACGCTCTGCCTGTTCCCGAACACGGGAGGTAATGTGCTGAGACGTATCGACGACGGCGATCTGGAGACGGTCCGCCGCTGGCGCAACCATCCGAAGGTCAGGGCCGCCAGCTTCACCACGCACGAGATCGGGGCGGCCGAGCATGCCCGCTGGTGGCGGGCGGTCCGCGGCGACCCGGACCGCGAGGTGCTGCTCTACGAGCACGACGGGGTCCCGGCCGGGGTGGTGACCTTCACCGGCCTCGCCGCCGGCGACGGCGCCACGTGGGGGTTCTACCTGGACGTCGCTGGGCTGGAGCGGTCCGGGCGGCTGCTGCGCGCCTGGTTCGGCGTGGAGCGGGCCGCCGTCGGCCACGCCTTCGGCCCGCTCGGTCTGCGCTCCCTCCGCGGTGAGGTGCTGGCGGACAACGACGCGGTACGGCGGCTGCACCGGCGCTTCGGGTTCACCGAGGTCGGTTCCTACCTGCGCGACGTGGGCGGCGTGCCGCGCGAGGTCGTCGTCGTCCGGCTCGACCGAGAGGAAGCATCGTGATCTCCATAGCGGGCCGGTCCGTCGGCTCCGGCCACGCCCCCTTCGTCATCGCCGAGATGTCCGGCAACCACAACGGCGACCTGGACCGGGCCCTGGCCATCGTGGACGCCGTGGCGCGGGCGGGAGCGCACGCGCTCAAGCTGCAGACCTACCGCGCCGACACCATCACCGTCGACGCCGACGGCCCCGCCTTCCGCATCGGCGAGGACCACGAGCTGTGGGGCGGCGACAACCTCTACCGGCTCTACGAGCGGGCCCACACCCCCTGGGAGTGGCATCGGCCGATCTTCGAGCGGGCCCGGGAGCGCGGGCTGGTGGCGTTCTCCTCCCCGTTCGACCCCACGGCGGTCGAGTTCCTGGAGTCGCTGGACGTCCCCGCCTACAAGATCGCCTCTTCGGAGGTGGTGGACCTGCCGCTGATCAGGCTGGTGGCGGCCACCGGCAGGCCGCTCATCATCTCCACCGGCATGGCCACGGCCGGGGAGATCCACGCCGCCGTCGAGGCGGCCCGGGAAGCGGGCTGCGCGGAGCTGGCCGTGCTGTCGTGCACCGCCTCCTACCCCGCCTCCCCCGCGGACAGCAACCTGCGTTCCCTGCCGCTGCTCGCCGGCCTGACCGGCGCGGTCGTCGGGGTGTCGGACCACACTCCCGGGATCGGCGCGGCGCTCGCCGCGGTCGCGCTGGGTGCCTGTCTGATCGAGAAGCACGTCACGCTCGACCGGAACGACGGTGGCGTCGACTCGGCCTTCTCCCTGGAGCCGGCCGAACTGGCGACGCTGGTGGTGGAGAGCGAGCGGGCCTGGCAGTCGCTGGGTTCGGCGCGGATCGGACCCCGGCCCGGTGAGCGGGAGGGGCTGCGCTTCCGGCGCTCCCTGTACGTGGTGGCCGACGTGCGGGCGGGTGAGAAGGTCAGCGAACGCAACGTCCGCTCGATCCGCCCCGCCGGGGGCCTGCATCCCGACGCGCTGTCCGACGTCCTGGGCCGCGTCTTCACCCGGGACGTCCCTCTGGGCACCCCCATGAGCTGGGACCTGGTCTGATCACCGGTCCGATCCGGTCTCCGGCCATCGACCGGCTCGGCCTCGCCCCGGGCCCGCGGCCCGAACCGGTCCGATCCCGGACCCGCGGCCCGAACCGGGCTCCGGTCTCGGCACCCGATCCGGTCGCCGGCCTCCCGCCCTCGGGCGGGAG
>NZ_BAAAVI010000048.1:38008-69420 GCF_039534445.1 Streptosporangium fragile
CGACGCCCGTTCGGCGCCCCGGGCGTCCCCGCCCGCCGGGTCAGCCGCCCGTGGCCTTGGCGTACTCGCCGGCGCCGCCCGCGAAGTCGTAGACGACGGCGGCCTGGTCCCCGATGACCCAGGCGTCGTGCCCGGGAGTGAGGACGAAGAGGTCACCGGGCCCGGCCTCGGCCTCCGTGCCGTCGTCCATCCGGAACCGGAGCCTGCCCTTGACGACGAAGCCGTTGTGGTGGACCTCGCAGGAGTCGGTGCCGGCGATCGGCTTGACCGAGCGCGACCAGGCCCATCCCGGCTCGAAGGTGGCGATCCCGAAGCTCAGGCCCGGTAGGTTGTATACATCGAGGTGACCGAGCGGAAAATCCCTTCTCTCGTCCGGTTTATCCGTGTTTTTCACCTCAATCATGACAATTCCCCCTTTTGTCGCGATATTTAAGTCTTGCACCGCCGCCGGTGCCTAACAAGGCCACCCGGTGCGGGCCTCCGTCCCACGGAGACGCAGGTCGTGCAGCAGCGCTCCGGCCACCCGCTCCCGTCCCCGGCCGTCGACCAGCCCGCGCCCGCGCGCGGCGTACCGCGCGCGGAGGGCGGGGCGGGTCAGCAGCTCACGCAGGAGCGGGACCGCCTCGGCCGCGGAGTCCCCCGGGCCCAGCCCGGCGACCAGCTCCCGGCCGACCAGCGCCTCGTACCCGATCAGCTGGTTCTCGGCGACCCAGACGAGCGCGGCGGGCACGCCGAGGTAGAGCAGCTCCCAGCAGGAGGAGCCCGCGGCGGTGATCACCAGGTCGGCGCCCGCCATCAGCTCGGGCAGCTCGTCCGTCGGCGGGATCACCGCGATCCCCGGGCGGGCGGGCAGGGGCCGCGGGCTGACCAGGGTCGCCGAGAAGGGGACGGCGGTCTCGGCCAGCGCGTCCGCCCAGCGGTGGGCCATGCCCGCGGCGTCGGTGCCGCCGAAGAAGCAGAGCACCCGCGGGACCTCCGCGCCGGGCGCCGCACGCAGACGCCGCACGGCGTCACGGAGCAGGACGTAACAGGCCCCGGCCAGCCGGACCGCCCCCTCGGGCAGCGGCACGCCGCGCTCCTCGGCGCCGAGGTTCTGGTCGACGTACAGATCGGCGGCCTGGCCACGCGGATCGCCGTCGACGACGGCCAGGACCCGCAGCCCGGCCGCCCGGAGCGCGGCGCCGGTGCCCGGGGCGAGCGTGTAGGAGTCGAGGACCACGGCGTCCAGGCCGAGGGCGAGCGCCTGGGCGACGAGACCGTCCGGCGCGGCCTCGGCCGCGAGCAGCGGCAGCCCCCGCCCGGCGAGCTGGGCCGCCGCCCAGGTCAGACCCCCCAGGTCACCCAGGAACGTCACCGCCACCCCGCGCAGCGCCAGCTCCTCCGCGAGCGCCACGCACCTGATCAGGTGGCCGACCCCGATCAGCGGCCCGGCGTCGCAGCGGACCCCGACGCGCCTCCCCGGCGATCGCTCGGAACTCATGCCTCTCGCAGGGCCTTCTGCCGGACGTGGGCGTTGAGCGCGCGGACGTCGGGGCGGGCGCGCAACCAGGCGACCAGGGCGCGGACGGGGACGGCGCGGTCGCCGAACTCCTCCGCCACGCGGCGGATCAACCTCCAGTCGTCGCCGGTGTCCAGCGTGACACGCAGGTCGGAGGCGTCGGGGTGGTAGGTCAGCCCCATGATCCGGAAGTCGCCGGGGTGGGTGTAGACGTAGGAGGTGACGTGCGCGCGGTGGTGGCCGGCGGCGTCGTGGTCGGCCTTCTCCAGGGCGGCCCGGCCGACGATCTCCACGTCGGTGCCGCGCGGGAGCGTGTGCGGCAGCCCGGTGCTCAGGTAGTCGAGGCCGGGGACCGCCCGGTAGGCGAGGGCGGCCTCGCGGATCACCTCGGGGTCGAGGAGCGGGCAGTCGGCGGTGAAGCGCATGACCGCGTCACCCGGGTGGCGGGCCAGCGCGCCGCGGAAGCGGGTGAGCACGTCGTCGACCGGACCCCGGTGGCAGGCCACCCCCAGCCGCGCGCACTCGGCCTCGACCGCGTCGTCGGCCGCCTCCGCCGTGGTGGCGACCACCAGTTCGTCGACCGCCCGCGCCTGGCACGCCGCGCGGACCACCCAGCCCAGCACCGAACGGCCCGCGAGGTCCTTCAGGACCTTGCCGGGCAGCCGGGTGGAACCCATTCGCGCCTGGACGATTCCGATGATGCGCACCGATGCCCCATTCCCCGTTGTAACCGTGCGTCCCCATTCGGTCGCGCTATGCTACCGGCTCGGCGCGGTCGCCCACCGCGCTACGGCCAACTACGGGGGACTCCATGGGAATACTGCACGGGTCGTCGATCCTGGTCACCGGGGGCACCGGCTCCTTCGGCAAGGCGTTCATCCGCCACGCGCTCGACCACCTCGACCCCCGCCGCCTCGTCGTCGTCTCGCGCGACGAGCTGAAGCAGTACGAGGCCAGGCAGATGTTCGGCGACGACGAGCGGCTGCGCTGGTTCATCGGCGACATCCGCGACCGCGACCGGCTCACCCGGGCGATGCACGGCGTGGAGTACGTCGTGCACGCGGGCGCCCTCAAGCAGGTCGACACCGCCGAGTACAACCCGTTCGAGTACGTCCGCACCAACGTCGCCGGCTCGCAGAACGTCATCGAGGCGGCCATCGACTGCGGGGTGCGCAAGGTCGTGGCGCTCTCCACCGACAAGGCGTCCAGCCCCATCAACCTGTACGGCGCCACCAAGCTCGTGGCCGACAAGCTCTTCGTCTCGGCCAACCACTACGCCGCGGCCCACCCCACCCGCTTCGCCGTGGTCCGCTACGGCAACGTGGTCGGCAGCCGCGGCTCGGTGATCCCGTTCTTCATGCGCCTGGCCCGCGAGGGCGGGTCCATCCCGATCACCGACAAGCGCATGACCCGCTTCTGGATCACCCTCCAGGAGGCGGTGCGGTTCGTGATCGACTCCTTCGACATGATGCAGGGCGGGGAGCTGTACGTCCCGCGCATCCCCAGCATGCGGCTGACGGACCTGGCCGAGGCGGTGGCGCCGGAGAGCCCGACGTACGAGATCGGGGTCAGGCCCGGCGAGAAACTGCACGAGGAGATGATCGCGCCCGACGACGGGCGGCGCACGCTGCGCCTGCCCGACCGCTACGTCGTCCAGCCCACCATCGCGACCTGGGGGTACGTCCCCCCGCAGGGCGGCGCCACGCTGCCCGAGGGCTTCGCCTACCGCTCCGACACCAACGACCGGTGGCTCTCGGTCGACCAGCTCCGCAACATGATCTCGTTGGGAGTCTGATGCTTCCCTACGGCCGGCAGTCGATCGCCGACGACGACGTCCGGGCGGTGGCCGAGGTCCTGCGCGGTGACTGGCTCACCACCGGCCCGGCCGTCCGGGCCTTCGAGGCGGAACTGGCCCGCTGGACCGGCGGCGTCCCCTGCGTCAGCGTCACCTCCGGGACGGCGGCCCTGCACGTGGCCTACGTCGCGGCCGGGGTGAAGGCGGGGGACGACGTGGTCACCACACCGATGACCTTCGTGGCCACCGCGGCCACCGCGGCGCTGCTCGGCGCGCGCGTGGTCTTCGCCGACGTGGAGCCCGACACCGCCAACCTCGATCCGGAGGCCGCGCGGGCGGCGGTGACGCCACGCACCCGCGTGATCGCCGCGGTCGACTACGCCGGCCATCCCGCCGACCACGACGGGCTGCGCGAGGTCGCCGACGGCGCCGGAGCCCTGCTGCTCGACGACGCCGCCCACTCCATCGGCTCGCTGCACCGGGGCCGGCCGGTCGGCTCGCTGGCCGACCTGACGACGTTCTCGTTCTTCCCCACGAAGACCGTGACGACGGCCGAGGGCGGGGCCGTCGCGGCGGCGGATCCCGGGCTGCTGGACCGGGCGGCCCGTTTCCGGAACCACGGGCTGGTGCGGGAGCCCGCGCTGCAGCGCGACCCCGGCCACGGGGGCTGGCACCAGGAGGTGCACACGTTCGGGCTCAACTACCGGCTGCCCGACGTGCTGTGCGCGCTGGGCCTCAGCCAGCTGCGGCGCCTGGCGCAGTTCCGCGCCCGCCGGGCGGCGCTCGTCGCCCGCTACAACGCGATGCTCGCCCAGGTGCCGGGGCTGGCCCTGCCCCCGCGCAGGCCGTACGCCGACCCGTCCTGGCACCTGTACCCCGTCCGGGTGCTCGGCGGGCGCCGCCGCGAGGTCTACGACCGCATGCGCGAGGCCGGCATCGGGGTGCAGGTCAACTACATCCCGGCCTACTGGCACCCGGTCTTCGAGGACCTCGGCTACCGCCGGGGCATGTGCCCCAACGCGGAGGCGTACTACGCCCGGCAGCTCTCGCTGCCGCTCTACCCCGACCTCACCGACACCGACCAGGACCGCGTGGTGGAGACCCTGACCAAGATCCTGCGCTGAGCGCCCCGTGCCGGACACCCGGGGCCCGGGGCGAACCGCGCCCCGGGGCGGGGCCCGGCGGAGGCCGGGGGATCGGGAGACCACGGCTGGGTGGCACAGCCCGCCGGGCGGGGGAAGGTCAGGGCTTGAGGAGACGGCTGGTGGATCCGGCGGCGAGGAGGGATTCGTAGGCGGCGTGCGCGTCCTCCGGGACGCCCTGGGCGACGGCGAATCCGAACTTGGAATACATGATTGTGGGATGCGTGATACAGCAGGCCACGTCATAGACCAGTCGTCGCTTGCGTACACGATTCAACAGCGGAGTCGCACATGAGTCACTGGCACTACGACATCCTCATCGCTCCAGTGTATTGAGCTACATAGGTACTATGAGCTCAGGAGGATGTCATGACGATGCCCCAACCGGCCAAACGACAGTCGCCCCTGAAAGTCGACCCCGCCACCGACGAACTGATCGCCCAGGGAGCCCATTTTCTGGGGATGACCAAGAAGGACCTGGTCGCCGCCGCCGTCCGTGTCTACTTGGAGCAGCGGCGTGAGCACATCCGCCGGGGGATGATCGAGTCGATGAAGGCCCTGGACGGCTCCCTGAGCTCCAGCGTTTCTCTTCTTACCGGTCTGTCGCCCGAACGCATCAACGAACTCGGCGGCACCGGCGACTGAGCCGTACCGGGTCCGGTGGGGGCCGCGGTGCCGGATGTCGCGCCGCGGGCCTCCCTTCACTCGTCGCCCAGGATGCATCCGGCCGGAAAGCTCGGCAAAGTATATTTGCCGTTATGGCAAACGACGACGACGCGGTCCTGGCCTCCGTGGGCCCGCGGCTGCGGGCGCTGCGCAACAGTCGCGGCATCACCCTGACCCAGCTCGCGGAGACCACCGGCATCTCGGTCAGCACCCTGTCCCGCCTCGAATCCGGCGAGCGCAAGCCCAACCTGGAGTTGCTGCTGCCGCTCGCGCGCGCCTACCAGGTGCCGCTCGACGAGCTCGTCGGCGCGCCGCCGGTGGGTGACCCGCGGGTGCGGTTGAAGCCGATCAAGCGTGCGGACTCGACGATCGTGCCGCTGACCCAGCACCCCGGCGGGCCGCAGGCGTTCAAGATGGTCCTCGGCCCCACCCGCTGCGACCCCGAACCGCGTACGCACGAGGGCTACGAGTGGCTGTACGTACTCAGCGGGAAGCTGCGGCTGGTGCTCGCCGAGCACGACATCGTGCTCAAGGCGGGGGAGGTCGCGGAGTTCGACACCCGGCTGCCGCACTGGTTCGGCAGCACCGGAGAGGCACCGGTGGAGATCCTCAGCCTGTTCGGACCGCAGGGCGAACGCATGCACGTCCGCGCGAAACCGCGCAACGCGTAAGCCCGGCGGTGCCCTCCCTGGGTGACCACCCGCACCGGAAGACCGCCCGCCCTGCGGCAAAGCGCCCGTACCGGGCACCGTCCGGTTCCGGACCCCACGATCTGGAGGGGGATCGTAGGCGCCATGGACCCACGATCCCCCCAGATCATGGAAACCATGGGCCGGTGCGAGGAGCCGGAACGCCGGGAGCCCCGAGCGGGAGCCCCGGAGAGCCCGGGGCGGCACGTCACGAGGGCAGCCGGGTCACCGAGATCAGGGAGAGCCGCAGGCGGCGGCGGAGCCGGAGGTCGGCGGGGAGCACGACCAGGGCGGGCGCGGTCAGCGGGGCGGGGAATTCCAGGCGCGCGTCGCGCCGCCCCTCCCGGGTGAAGCCGGCCGGGATCGTCGCGCCGTCCTCCAGGCTCAGCACGAGCGGCGCCGGGATGCCGACGGGACGGATCCGGGCGGCCAGCCCGTACGCGAGCACGGTGAGGCGGCTCAGCACGCCGCGGACCCTCGCGTGCGCCGCCCGGCGGACCCGCCACGCGCGGAGCCGCAGCCGCCCCAGGCGTCCCGGGCGCCCCCGTCGCACGCGCGGCCGGGTGGGACCGCCCTTCGGCAGGCCGGCGACCCGGGCGCCCAGGCAGAGGGTGACCCGGCTGCCCTTCGCGGACGGCGGCACCGGGTTGACCACGATCATGCCGGAATCCAGCCTGCGAGCCCCCGGCTTCCTGCCGTGCTGGACCCCGCCGAGGCTGACCAGGGAGGCCGCCTCTCCGCTCACGGCGTCGAACTCCTTGGTAGAACGCCTCCGGGAGGTCCGCGGCACCGGCTCGAACTCCACCCGGTCGATGCGGACGCCCGTCACGCCCGAGGGCGCGATCCGGCCGCGCACGGCGTCGGTCAGGCGCGGCGAGGTCCCGTACCACTCGGCGGCGTCGACCGCCTCCACGCAGAGGAGCCCGTCCGGGGGAAGCTCGTCGGCGGCGAGGTCGAACTCGGCCGTCGCGCGGGGCCGCTTGCGCGCCGAACGCGAGTCGAGGAGGACGCACTGGCGGAGTCTCCCCTGGGAGCGGATCTGGATCAGCCGCGGCAGCCGGGAGGCCGCCGCGCAGTCGTCGACGTTCTTGCGCCAGTGCACGACCGACTTGTTGTCCAGCGAGAGCACGACCCTGACCCGTACCCCGGCCTCGGTGCCGAGCACCTTGAACCCGGCCAGGCCGGCGGAGGCGAACCTGCCGACGAAGCGCGTCCCACGGTAGACCTGGTCGGCCACCTGGAAGCCGTCGCTCCGGCCGCTCTCGACGGCGACCGGGGGGACCAGGACGGGTGCGGGCCTGTCGTGCTCGGTGACGAATCCCGCGCCGACGGTGGTGTGCATCACGAACTCCTGAGGGGGAAGGTCGCGGACGCGAGCGCGTCCGGGGAGAGCAGGTCGAAGCGGGTGAGGAAGGGGTCGCGGCGCTCCCACATCCGGACGACGGACGAGAACAGCGGGTCCCCGTCGCTCTCGACGTGGCTCATGTTGATGAAGAGGGTGCGCAGCAGCTCGTTGCCCGCACCGGTGTCCCAGGCCGGGACCAGCGGCGACGTCACGTCCGTCGCGCACCGGTAGAACCAGAGCCACAGCCGGGCGCGCTCGCGCTGCTCCTCGCCGAGGATCGGCTGCCCCTTGGCGGCCTTCTCGACCGACGTCTCCAGCAGCCTCCAGTACGACGGCCGGTCCTCGGCGACGAACGACAGCCCGCACGAGCTCCATTCCGACCAGCCCGCCTGGATCACCGGGATGCCGAAGGCGGGCAGCTCGTTGCTGACGCTGCCGCGGACCGTCACCCCCAGGTCCGTCAGGCTCCAGAGCATGTTCTTGGAGATGGCGACGCTGGGCCGGAAGACCATGTGGGAGTGGCCGGCGTAGCGCTCGGCGACCTGCTCGAAGAAGCCGGTGGAGTCGTAGCGGAACTGGCTGGGGTGGTCGAGGAAGACCCAGTTCGCCGCGGTGTCCGCGGCGGCGTACTCCGCCGTCTCCTCGAACCACCGGGCCAGGTCGTCGAAGACCTCGACGTTGGTGCCCAGCGCGTCGGAGACCGCGTGGTTGAAGACCGTCACCACCGGGCGGTCCGGCCCGAAGCCCAGCCGGCGCAGGGCGTGCGCGCGCAACTGGTCGCGCTCCACCTCGTTGCGGAGTTCCGCGGCGGCGAAGGCCCCCGCCCGCCACCAGCTGGGCCGCCCCAGGTTGCCCTTCGCCCGCCAGGTCACCAGCTCGGCGCTGGCGCGCAGGATGTCCCGGTTCGGCCAGACGGCCCGCTCGAAGTAGTCGCCGATCTGCCGGGTCAGCTCCGCCCGGTAGCTCACCTGCCCCGTCCGTTTCTCGGGGAAGAGGGTGTACGCCTTCAGCGAGCCGGTGCTCTGCACGTGGACCACGGGGACGTCGCGCCGCATGGCGGACTCCACGGCCAGGCCCCACTGGTCGTAGTCGACGTGGCTGGTGACGAACGCGACGGGCGTGACCGCGTCGAAGAGCGCGTCGTAGAAGGCCGAGAACGCCGCGCCGCGGGCGTGCCGCGCCAGGTAGGCGGGGTCGGCGGCGGCGGCGGGCGGCAGGCGCGGGACCAGGTTCAGCCGGCACATCGTCGCGTCCACGAACCGCCGCAGCAGGCCGGGGTCTATCGGGGGCACCGGCCGGCGGGCGGGCGCGTCCCCGGAACCCGCCGGCCGGAGCCGGGCGGCGCCTCCGGCGTGGCCGCCGGCCGGTCCAAGCGCGCCGAACACGCCGGGCACGCCGGCCGCCCCCGCGAGCCCGTGCACGGTGAGCACGTCCGACGGGCCGCAGGACCCGGCCAGCTCGTGCACGTTGAGCACGTCCGACGCGCCGAACGCCCCGGCCAGCGACCGGACGTGCTCGACGTCGAAGTCCTGCCAGAGCGTCTCGCTCCACTGCTCGTCGGTCCCGGTCACGACGACGAGGTGGGACGGGACGACGCACCTGATCGCGTTGGCCACGACGAGGTTGCGCATGATGACACGGATGTCCTGGTGCAGGGCCTCCACGACGACGCAGGCACCGCCCTCGGGCCGCGGGAGGCGGTTTCCCCAGTACGTCGCCACAGTCGTGAGCAACCGATCGAACTGTGACCTGTTCCCTACGAGATTCACGATTCCCCCACCACGCTTACCTCAAGATCGATTGTGGGTTGACTGTCTTCCCGGGCCGCTCCGTAGCCCGCCCGCCGCCCCGGCGCAGGAACCGCAGGGCGCGGCGGATGATCCGGGCGCCCGCCGAGCCGCGCCCGGCGCGCGGCGCGGGACACCGTTCCGTACGTGTGGTCCGCCGCCTCCCGCGGGCGGCCTCCAGCTTCCTTCGGGCGGCGCGCAGCGCCCGCTCCCGGGAGGTCAGCGTGGCCTCCAGCCGGTCGATCCGCGCCTGGGCCTCGGCGAGCCGGTCGGCCAGCCCGTTCCGTACGGCCAGCAGCTCCCGGTAGGTCGGCGGCGTCTCGGGACCGGGCGGCTCGCCGCCGCCGAGGGCCGCCCGGATTCTCGCGTCCAGCGCGACCGCGAGCTCCGGCTCACCCGGCCGGACGGTGGGCCCGCACAGGGTCGCCAGCGCCTCCGCCAGGCGGTCGGGTTCGGTGTGCCACGGCCAGGGGTGGTGGTGCCCGCTGCCCAGGAGCCGGACCGCGAAGCGCCGCAGCGCCCGCAGCAGCACGGCCCGGAGCGGCACCGGCCCGTCGAGCGCCCAGCCGCCGTCGACGAGGTCGAGCCGCTCGCCGTCCCAGACGACGTTGTCGGCGGTGGCGAAGGCCATCCGGCCCGGCAGCAGGCCGTCCGCGGCGTGCGCGGCCAGCCAGGAGGCCAGCGCGGTGACCGCCGCGCGGACCGCGGCCACGTCGTCGCGGGCGCAGCCGTCGAGCATGGCCTCCTCCAGCACCCGGCCGCGCGGGACCGGTCCGGCCGCTCCCCCGGGCACCCGGCGCAGCGGCCCCGGGGGCGGCGGGGGCGCCGGCTGCACGATCCGCCGGACCCAGCCGTCGCCCTCCCGGACCAGCTCGTACACCGCCGAGGGCAGCGGGGCGCAGACGCCGTCGTCGACGATCCCGGCCGGCGGGCTCCACGCCGCGGGCTCGCCCCGGCGCGCCAGCGTCACCCACACCGGGGCCAGTCGCCCGGCGAGCCCGTGCCGGAAGGCCCTCCTGGCCAGCCCGGTCGGGTCGGCGAGGACCGCGCGGCCGTCGAACCCGCGCGCGCAGGACGGCACCGCGACGGCGTCCGGGACCGGATCGCCCGACTCCAGCTCGTCCACCGCGAGCAGCACCCGGGGCACCTCCGCGGTCGGGAACCCCGCGTAGCAGCACTCGGCGGTCAGCCCCACCGCGGCCAGCTCCGCGAGCAGCGCCCGGGGGCCGGGCGGGTGGGTGGCGTCGAACCCGGGAGGGAACCAGTCGGCGTCGGTCCGGGTGCGGTCGGCGGGCTCCGCCTCGACGAAGCACTGGATGCCCAGCTCGTTGGGGGTGGCCATGGCGAGGATCCCGCCCGGGGCGACGAGCCCGGCCACCTCGGCCAGGCTCTCCCGCCAGGTGCGCGGCTCCGACTCCGCCGAGTGCAGGCGGCCGAACCCGTCGAGCGCGAGCACCGCGTCGAACGGCTCCAGCCCGGCCATCCCGTCCAGCCGGCCGCAGTGGACGGCGAGGCCCCCGTGACGGGCGGCCAGGTCCTCGGCGTCGGGCAGGGAGCGCAGCAGCGCGCAGACCTCTCCGGGACGGGTCAGGAGCCAGGCGACGAGCTCGGCGGGGTGCGGTCCGAGGAGCAGGGTCCTCCCGCCCTCGGGGACGGCCCGGCGCAGGAGTTCCCTGACGCCGCCGCAGGGAGGGCGGTCGACTCCGTCCGACCACAGGAGCATCTCGCCGCCGACGAGCCGCACGTTCACCCGCGTCACGTTCCCTCCACCCCGGTCCGGCGCGTGCCGGCCCCTTTCCGTCCGCTCCGCCGCGTGCCCGCTCCGCCCGCGCCGGTCCTCCCTCCGCCGTTCCCCTCCGGTACGGCCCCGCGGACGCCTCGCCCGCCCGTCCCGGCCTTGCCGGCGCCGGCCCGGCGGGAGCCCGGCTCACGGGAACCGGGCTCACGGGAACCGGTCCCCTCCGGCCGGTGGCGGGCGGCGGAGCCCGGGGCGGGCCAGCCGAACAGGTGGCGCAGTTCGGCGGGGCTGCGCATGTGCTCGAACCCCAGCTCGTAGCGGGCGGCCTCGGCCGCCGCGGCCCGGTCGACCTCGACCCCGTGCAACTCGGGCCAGAGGCGCATGCGGCGTGCCGTGCCGCCGTACTCGGGCCGTTCGTTCTCCAGCTGCATGGGGTCGCCGTACACGGCGACGTCGCAGCCGACCGAGGCGCCGTAGAACAGCGCGCTGCCCAGGCGATTGGAGGCGACCCTGCGGTGCCGGCGCAGCTCGACGAGCTGCCTGCGCAGGAAGTCGCGCCCGCGGAGATCCCAGCGTGAGCCGCGGTCGCCGTGGCAGACGACCCGGAAGCCCGCCCGCTCGTACCACCCGCGGACGGCGGGGTCGCGGTACTCCAGCCAGTAGAGGCAGACGGTCACCGGTCCCGGCTCCACGCTCCTGATCTCGTCGACCAGGGCGGCGTGGTCGCCGCGGACCGCGGCCTTCTCCCAGCCGTGGAAGGGGTACCAGATCGTGCCCGCGCGCTGCCGCTCCGGGACACGGCCGAGCCCGGGCTCCATGGCCAGCAGGTAGGCCCAGGGAGATCCGATCACGCAGTGGCCGCGCCGGCCCATCGACCAGCCCCGCCGCCGCAGGACGTCGGACCAGACGAAACGGGGATAGCCCGGGGTGCACCAGTGGTCGTCGGGCGGGAACCCGTGCAGGTAGTTCCAGCCGTGCTGGATGAACCCCCGGACCCGGGGCACGTCACGCTCGTCGACGCCGCAGTAGCGGGCGAAGATGCGCGAGTGCCCGTACCAGTGGTTGGACCGGTCCATCGTGCCCCCCTCCATGCCGAAGCGCCCCGTCGGAACTCGACCCTGACAGCCTGCGGGGACGCTCGCGGCGGCCTATACCATTTCATTACCTTCAGTGATCATCCGATCACGCAGAACGAGATTGCCCGGCCTGCGGGAGAAATTCCACTACACTGCGTCCGGGTTCAGACGCACAGAGTGAGGGAACATGGATCACCTCGAACGCCTCCGGGCCGTCTTCCGCACCGCCCTCCGGCTCGCGCCCGACGCCGCGGTCGACGGCCTGGAGTACCGCGCGATCCCCCAGTGGGACTCGCTGGCGCACATGGCGCTCGTGGCCGCCATGGAGGACGAGTTCGACATCATGATCGACACCGACGACGTGATCGACATGAGCTCGTTCGGCAGGGCTGTCGAGATCCTGGAGAAGCAGGGTGTCACGATCCCGCGCTGACTCCCGGATCGCACTCGTCACCGGCTCGTCCCGGGGCATCGGCCGGGCTGTCGCCCACCGGCTCGCGGTGGACGGCCACCTGGTCGTCGCGCACGCCCGCACGCCGGAGGCGGCCGCCGAAACCGCGGCGAAGCTCGCCGCGGAGACCGGCGCCGAGGTCGACGCGGTCCACGGCGACGTGGCCGACCCGGAGGCGGTCGCCGCGATGGCGCGGGAGGTCTTCCAGCGTCATCGGCGGCTCGACGCCCTGGTGGTCAACGCCGGGGTCCACGACGCGGGCATGCTCGGCGCCGTGCGCACCGACACGGTCGACCTGCTGTTCCGGGTCAACGCCCAGGGCGCGACCCACACGCTGCAGTCCATGCTCCGCCTCCTGCGCCGCGGCACGTCCCCCTCGGTCGTGTTCGTCTCCTCCGTGATGGGGGTCAGGGGCGCCCGCGGCCAGGCAGTCTACTCGGCGACCAAGGCGGCCGTGCTGGGCCTGGCCCGCGCCGCCGCGAAGGAGCTCGGCCCGGCCGGCGTCCGCGTCAACGCCGTCGCCCCGGGCTACATCCGCACCGGCATGCTCTCGACCCTCGACGAGGAGTCGCGGGCCGCGACGGTCGCGGCCACCCCCCTGGGCCGCCTCGGGGAGGCCGAGGAGGTGGCGGCCGTGACGGCGTTCCTGCTCTCCCCCGCCGCCTCCTTCGTCACCGGCCAGGTGATCGGCGTGGACGGGGGGATCGTGCTTTGACACCCCGGTGTCCCCGGCCCGCGACCCGCCGGAGAAGGAATGAGGTCCCGATGACCCTGGTGCACCCGTACGCCCGGCTGATCGACGCCCGTTCCGGGCGGGAGCTGGCGGGCCGGGCGCTCGCCGCCCGGATCGAGGCCGCCGCCGAGGAGCTGTCGGCGCTGCCCGCGGGGTTGCTGCTCGCCCCGATGCCGACCGAGGTCCCCGCGGTCGTCCGCTACCTCGGGGCGCTGGCGTCGGCCCGGCCGATCGCCCTGCTCGACCCGGCGATCTCCCGCGAGGCGCTGCTGGAACTGGTCCGGAGGTTCGTCCCCGCGGTCGTCGCCGACCCGCCGGGCGACGCCGATCCGCCCGCCGGGCACCACCGCGCCGGAGGATCCCGCTGGTGGGTGCGTCCCGACGCGCCGCTCCCCCACCCCGACCTGGGGGTGCTCCTCACGACCTCGGGCTCGACGGGCAACCCCAAGCTGGTGCGGCTGGCCCGCGCGGCCGTGCTCGCCAACGCCCGCTCGGTGGCCGAGTCCCTGCGCCTCACCCCCGGCGACGTCGCCCCCACCAGCCTGCCGATGCACTACACCTACGGGCTGAGCACGCTCAACAGTCACCTCAGCCGCGGTGCCGCCGTCCTGGTCACCCCGGCGAGCGTGCTCGACCGCGCCTTCTGGGGCGCGGCCGACACCCACCGGGCGACGCTGCTGTCCGCCGTGCCGTACCAGTTCGAGATGCTGCACCGGACGGGCTTCGACCCGGCCGCGCACCCCGCGCTGCGGGCGATCACCCAGGCCGGGGCGCGGCTCCGCACCGAACTGGTCGTCCACTTCGCCGAGCGGATGCGGGCCGCGGGCGGGCACCTGATCAAGATGTACGGGATGACCGAGGCGCCGCGCATCTCGGTGCTGCCGCCCGAGCGCCTGGCGGAGAAGCTCTCCTCGGTCGGGCAGGCGATCCCCGGCGGCGCGCTGTCCGTCGCCGACGACGGCGAGGTGGTCTACCGGGGCCCCAACGTGATGATGGGCTACGCGCTGTCGGCCGACGACCTGGCCAGGGGAGACGACCTGGGCGGGCGGATCCGCACCGGCGACCTCGGCCACCTGGACGAGGAGGGCTTCCTCTACCTGGACGGCAGGCTCAAGCGCATCGCCAAGGTCTTCGGGGTCCGGGTCAACCTCGACGACATCGAGCGGCTGCTGCGCGGGCGGGGCCCGGTCGCGGCCGTCACCGGCGACGACCGGGTCGTGGTGTGGGCCGAGGGCGTCGACACCGCGACCTGCGGGGAACTGGCCCGTGACCTGGCCGACCGGCTCAACCTGCACTGGAGCGGGTTCGACGTGCGCGGGATCGACCGGCTCCCGCTGCTGGGCACCGGCAAGGTCGACTACCGCCTGCTGGAGGCACAGGCGTGAGCGTGTTCACTCTCGGCGCGCGCGAGCGGGAGGCCCGGCTGCTCCCCGAGCTGACCGCGCTCACCGAGCGGCACCGGCGCCGCTGCCCGCCCTACCGCCGGATCCTCGACGCCCTCGGCTCGGCCCCGCCGTACGGCTCGCTCGCCGACCTGCCGTGGCTGCCGGTGCGCCTGTTCAAGACGCACGAGCTGAAGAGCATCCCCGACGAGGAGGTCTTCCGCGTCCTGGCCTCCAGCGGCACGACCGGTCAGCGGCCCAGCCTCGTGCACCTCGACCGGGAGGCCGCGGCGGCGCAGGCGCGCATGCTCGCCGCGACGCTGCGGACCGTCCTCGGCGAGCGGCGGCTGCCCATGCTGATCGCCGACAGCCGCTCGGTGGTCCGCGATCCGCGGCTGAGCGCGCGCGGCGCGGGCGTGCTGGGGATGATGAACTTCGGCCGGGACCACACCTTCGTCCTCGACGAGCACGGGGTCCCCGACCCCGGCGCGGTCTCCGCCTTCCTCGCCCGGCACGGGCGCGAGCCGTACCTGGTCTTCGGCTTCACGTTCATGGTCTGGATCTACCTGTACGAGGTCGCCCGCGAGCACCGGCTGGACCTGTCACGGGGGATCCTGGTGCACTCCGGCGGCTGGAAGCGCCTGGCCGACCGGGCGGTGGACCCCGCCGAGTTCCGCCGCCGCCTGGCCGCGGACACCGGTCTGTGCCGGGTCCACGACTTCTACGGCATGGTCGAGCAGATCGGCACCGTCTTCCTGGAGGGGCCCGACGGCGGGGGGCTGTACTGCCCCGACTTCGCCGACGTGGTGATCCGCGACCCGGAGACGTGGCGGGAGGCCCCCGTCGGCACGCCCGGCGTGATCGAAGTGATCAGCACCCTGCCCTCCTCCTACCCGGGGCACGTGCTGCTCACCGAGGACCTCGGGGTCGTCCACGGCGTCGACGACGGCGCCTGGCCCGGCAAGCGTTTCTCCGTGCTCGGCCGTCTCCCCCGCGCCGAGGCGCGCGGCTGCAGCGACACCTTCACCCGGCAGGACGCCGCATGACCCCCGACACCTCCGGAACCGCTCCGGCGAACCGGCCGGCCGCCGCGGCCGTCCCCGGCGGCGACCGCGTCCCCGTCCCGGGTCTCGTCCCGGACGGCGCCTCCGACGGCGGCGAACTCGTCCCGCGCTTTCCCTCGGGGGTGCCGCTACCGGTCGGCGCGCTCCTGGCGGAGCTGGAGCGGGAGCCGTGTGACGGGCCGTTGACCGTGGGGGACGAGCGGATCACCGCGTTCCTGTCCGCGGTCGGCCGCCGGCTGCTCTCCCCCGCCGTGGCCCGTGCCCACCCCGAGCTGGGCTCGCTCGGCTTCTTCCTGCGGCGTGCCGAGATCGCGCGGGCCGTCGACCGGCTCCGCGGCGAGCACCTGCGGGTCCCGCGCGGGCTGGTCTTCCACATCCCCCCGGCCAACGTCGACACCGTCTTCGTGTACTCGTGGGCCCTGTCCGCCCTGGCCGGCAACCGCAACGTGGTGCGGCTCTCGCGGCGGGCCGGAGGCGCGGCGCCGGCCGTGCTGGAGGCCCTGGAGTCCGGGCTGTCCGGTGCCCACCCGGCCGTGGCCCAGACCCAGCGGATCGTCTCCTACGAGCGGTCCGACGCGGTGACCGCGCGTCTGTCGGCCGCCTGCGACCTGCGGATCATCTGGGGCGGCGACCGGGCGGTGACCGACATCCGGCGCCACCCGCTGGCCCCGCACGCCCGCGACCTCACCTTCCCCGACCGCTCCTCGCTCGCGGTGGTCAGCACGGCGGCGTGGCTGGACGCGCCGGAGCGGGTCAGGCAGGCCGCGGCCGAGGCCTTCGCCGCCGACGTCTACTGGTTCGACCAGGCCGCCTGCTCCTCCCCGCGGACGGTCTTCTGGATCGGCGAGGCGGAGGCGACCGCGCGGGCCCGCGACGACTTCGCCGCCCGCCTCGCGGCGACCGCCGCCCGCAGGTGGCCGGTCGACGCCGCGATGGCCGTGCAGAAACGGGTCGGCGCGTACGGAGCGGCGGCCGACGGCACCGTCCGGGCGCTGGCCTTCCACGGCAACGCGCTGACCCTGCTCGACCTGGCCGACCCGGCGGATCCGCCGCGCCACTGGCTCGGTACGGGCACGCTCGGCCACGCCCGGCTCGGCTCGCTGGCGGAACTGGCCGGGGTGGTCCGCCGCGGGGACCAGACGCTGAGCGCCTTCGGCTTCGACCGCGCGGAGCTGGAGGGCCTGGCCCGGACGCTCGCCGGGCGGGGGATCGACCGCATCGTGCCGTTCGGGCAGGCGCTCACCTTCCACCCCGTCTGGGACGGGGTGGACCTGCTCCACGAGTGCACGCGACTGGTGACGATCTCGGGTTGAGGAGGCCGGGCGGGGCGGGCGGCGGCCCGGGTCACCGCCGTTCCGCCGCCGGTCGGCGCGCGGTCCGTCCCTGAGTTTCGGCTGGCAGAAGCCTGAAGAGCAGCTTAAAGATCCTCCGGTGCCCAGACTTCTGGGCGAAGTGTCCGGATAGGATGCCGTTTCTGTCCCCTCAGTACCATCCGCAACATCCGGAGTTTCCCTCATGAGATCCCCCACCCGACTGGCCCTGGCCACCTCGTGTGCGCTGGCCCTCGTGTCGACACCGACGGCCGCGTGGAGCGCCGACACGCCGAAGGCGGAGGGCAAGACCGCCTCCACCGCCAAGGCCGCCCCCGTCGACTGCGCGAAGGTCAAGTGCATCGCGCTGACCTTCGATGACGGCCCCGGCAAGTACGCCGACAAGCTGCTCGACACCTTCAAGAAGTACAAGTCCAAGGCGACGTTCTTCCTTGAGGGCCAGTACGTGAAGTCCCGCCCGGCGTTCGCCAAGCGCATGGTCGCCGAGGGTCACGACATCGGCAACCACAGCTACACGCATCCGCACCTGCGGGAGCTCTCCGAGGACAAGATCCGCGAGGAGCTGCAGAAGACGCAGGACATCGTCAAGAAGGCCACCGGGAAGTACCCGACGACCATCCGCCCGCCGTACGGTGAGTTCGACACCCGCGTCCAGGCCATCGCCACCGAGATGGGCATGCCGATCGTCCTGTGGAACGGCGGCTCCCGCGACTGGGCCACCAAGAACGAGACGGCCATCTACAACGAGGTGCTGAAGAACGCCAAGCGTGACGGCGTCATCCTGATGCACGACTGGGTTGAGCAGACCGTCACGGTGATGCCGAAGCTGCTGGCCGCGCTGCAGAAGCAGGGCTACCACGTGGTCGCGGTCTCCTCGCTGCGCGGCTTCAAGGACGCCAAGGCCGGCGACGTCTACCCGGTCGGGTCCGAGAAGGACAAGGACCTGTCCTCGGAGTCGCCCACCGGCGACCCGGAGGCCTACGCGGAGTCACCCGCGGACGGTCTCTGAGCGACCCGCTTTCCCAGCCGCTGCATGGGAAGCTCCACGTAGCGGTAGGTGAGCCCGCTCAGACCGAGCACTGCCAGCACGAACCCTGCCGACAGTGAGAGCTGCACCACCGGCTGCGCGGCCCGCACGTCTCCGACGACGGCGTACGTGAGCCGCAGCAGCGGGTGGTGCAGCAGGTAGACCGAGTAGCTGATCAGGCCCAGCCAGACGAGGGCCCGGGGCAGCCGGCGCCCGCGCAGGGCCATCGCGGTCGCGAACGTCGCCCCGGCCAGTGCCATCGTGGCGAGCCACGGGCCGGGCTGCACCCACCACCAGCCCGCCTGGATCGACCAGATCGGGGCCAGTGCCACGAGCGCGGTCGCGGCGGCCACCGGCCCGAGCCCGCCGTCACCCTGCTCCCAGCGGTGGATCGCGGTCCCGGTGAACATCACCGCGAGGATCGCCGCGCCCAGCCAGGGCACGAAGCCGGCGAAGAGCAGCAGCACCACGGCCATCCCGCCGAGGACGTACGCGGCGACGTTCCGGAACCGGCCGGTGACCAGGCAGGCCAGGCCGGCGAAGAACACCGCGCCGGACACGTACGCGGGCCAGGGCCCCGCCAGCAGCGGCGCCGACAGCACCAGCCCGGCCACGACCGCGACGGCCCCGAAGCCCACCGCGAGCCTCCCGCTGTGACGGTGCAGCCCGGCGACGAACAGCGCGGTGACGAGCAGGTAGAAGACCATCTCGTACGAGAGCGTCCACATGGTGTCGGCCAGGCCGCCCAGGTGGACCACGTCCAGCAGCATCGTGGCGTGGGCGGAGACGGCCGACAGGTCGCGGGGTACCTCCTCGCGGACGGGGATCCAGAGGGCCATCAGCAGCACCCCGGCGGACACCAGCAGGTAGATCGGGTAGAGCCGGAACAGACGGCTGATCCAGAATGCCCGGACGTCACCCCTCCGCTCCAGCGAGACCGGGATGATGTAGCCGCTGACCAGGAAGAACACCAGGACGCCGTACATCCCGAGGTTGAACCAGTACGGCCGCAGGGCGGGCGCGAACCAGGGCAGCAGGTGCTCCAGCAGCACGGCGAGGGCCCCGAGTCCGCGTAGCGTGTCCAGCCACGCCAGCCGGGTGAGAGTGCTCGCGGGGGCTGTGACGTCGGTGGTGGGGGAGGGAGGCACTTGCCCCAACTTACCCGCCGCCCCCCGGTGAAACGGGCCGATGGTCCCCATTGCCAGCAACCTCCCATCCCGTCCGCCGCCGCGGCGGCGCGCATGACCGATAGGGCGAGCCCCAAGTACCGGTGGATGACAGATTCCGTGTCCGGCCGATCTCCGTAGCTTTATGACCTGCGAGAACAACCGCGAAAGTCAGCAAAACGGAGAAAAACGGCATGAACGACATCACCCGGCTGGTCGAGCGCTACCTCGCCACCTGGAACCTCGCCGACACCGCCGAACGCCGCGCGGAGATCGCGGCGATCTGGACGGAGGACGCCCGCTACGTCGACCCGCTGGTCGACGCGGCCGGACCCGACGCGATCGACGCCACGATCGAGGCCGCCCGGCGGCAGTTCCCCGGCCTGGTCTTCACCCTGGCCGGCGACGTCGACGCCCACCACGACCTGGCCCGCTTCACCTGGCACCTGGGCCCCGAAGGGGGCGAGCCCATCGTGGTCGGCTTCGACGTCGCGGTCCTGGCCGGAGACCGCCGCATCCGCACCGTGCACGGCTTCCTCGACCGGGTCCCCGCCGCCCGCTAGCCGTCCCCGGGCTCTCCACCCGCCCGGGACTCCCCCGCCGCCCACCCGTTTATCAGCCCGCCCGGAAAGGTTCTCCCGCCATGACCAGCAACGTCACCGCCACCGACACCCGTAGGCTCCTGCGCCTGGCACTCCGCCTGGACGCCCTCGTCACCGGCGCCAACGGCCTGGCCTACCTGGCGCTGGCCGGTCCGATCAACGACCTGCTCGGCCTGCCGGTCGGCCTGCAGTACGGTGCCGGCGCCTTCCTCGCCGTCTACGGCGTCGCGGTCTGGCTGGTCGCCCGGCCGGAGCGGATCAGCCCCGCCGCCGCCGCGACGGTCGTCGCGCTCAACGTCCTGTGGGCCGTGGCGAGTGTCGTCGAGCTGGCGGTCGGCGGGCTGGGCGTCACCACCCTCGGCGCCGTCTGGGTCGTCATGCAGGCGGCCACCGTCGGCGGCTTCGCGGCCCTGCAGTATCTCGGCCTGCGCAAGGCCCGGTGAGGCCACCGCACCGCCCCCGATCCCCGGCTCGCGAGGACCGGGAGAAACACCGACGGCGCGGTCCCGGAGGCGGAGAACCTCCGGGGCCGCGCCGTCGGCGGCGTCCCCGGGCGGGACGACGGCCCGCCCGGGAGCGCGCTACTCCCACTCGATGGTGCCCGGGGGCTTGCTCGTCACGTCGAGCACCACGCGGTTGATCTCGCGCACCTCGTTGGTGATGCGGGTGGAGATGCGGGCGAGCACGTCGTAGGGGACGCGGGACCAGTCGGCGGTCATGGCGTCCTCGCTGGAGACCGGGCGCAGGACGACCGGGTGCCCGTACGTGCGGCCGTCGCCCTGGACGCCCACCGAGCGGACGTCGGCGAGCAGGACGACCGGGCACTGCCAGATCTCCCGGTCGAGGCCGGCCCGGGAGAGCTCCTCGCGGGCGATGGCGTCGGCCTCACGGAGGATCTCCAGGCGCTCGCGGGTGACCGCGCCGACGATGCGGATACCCAGGCCGGGGCCGGGGAACGGCTGGCGCCAGACCATGGCGGCGGGCAGGCCGAGCTCCTCGCCGGCCCGGCGGACCTCGTCCTTGAACAGCGCGCGGAGCGGCTCGACCAGTGAGAACCGCAGGTCGTCGGGGAGGCCGCCGACGTTGTGGTGGGACTTGATGTTCGCGGTGCCGGTGCCGCCGCCGGACTCGACCACGTCGGGGTAGAGCGTGCCCTGCACGAGGAAGTCGACGGGGCCGTCGGCCATGATGGCGCGCTGCTCGTCCTCGAAGACGCGGATGAACTCCCGGCCGATGATCTTGCGCTTCTCCTCGGGGTCGGTGACCCCGTCCAGCGCCTTCAGGAAGCGCTCCTGGGCGTCGACCACGCGGAGCTTGACGCCCGTCGCGGCCACGAAGTCACGCTCGACCTGCTCGGCCTCGCCCTTGCGCAGCAGCCCGTGGTCGACGAACACGCAGGTCAACCGGTCGCCGATGGCCCGCTGCACCATGGCGGCGGCGACGGCGGAGTCGACCCCGCCGGACAGCGCGCAGATGGCGCGGCCCTCGGGGCCGATCTGCGCGCGGACCGCCTCGACCGCGTCCTCGACGATGTTGAGCATCGTCCAGGAGGGGCGGCAGCCCGCGGCGTCGAGGAAGTGCTTCAGCACGGTCTGGCCGTACTCGGAGTGGAGGACCTCGGGGTGGAACTGCACGCCGTACAGGCCGAGCTCGGGGTGCTCGAAGGCGGCGACGGGGGTCTCGGCGGTCGTGGCGGTGACGGCGAACCCCTCGGGGGCGGCGGCGACGCTGTCGCCGTGGGACATCCAGACCGCCTGCTCGGCGGGGAGCCCGGCGAACAGCACGCCCTCGTCGGTCACGGTCAGGCGGGTGCCGCCGTACTCGGCGACGCCGGTCCTGGCCACCTTGCCGCCGAGCTCCTGGGCCATGGCCTGGAAGCCGTAGCAGATGCCGAAGGTCGGCACGCCGGTCCTGAACAGGCCGACGGGGACGGCCGGGGCGCCCTCGGCGTAGACCGACGAGGGACCGCCGGACAGGATGATGGCCTTGGGCTTCTTGGCCATCATCTCCTCGACCGGCATCGTCGACGGGACGATCTCGGAGTAGACGTGGCATTCACGCACCCGTCGTGCGATCAGCTGCGCGTACTGCGCGCCGAAGTCCACGACCAGGACCGTGTCGAAGTCGGACACCAAGACCCCCAAAGATAACGCAGCGGTCATCCCAGTCTATCGGCGCTCGTCAGCGCACATACTCCTGACCGCGGAGGGCCCTACGCGCGGTCGGGGAAGGAGGGCAGGCCGCCCGCGAGCAGCGCCTCGGTCTGCTCACGCAGGCCCCGGGCGTAGCCGGGATGGGTGAGGACCAGGAAGCGCTCCTCGCGGATGCCCTCGACCGCGGCGCGCGCCACCTCGGCCGGGTCCAACCCGCGCTCGACGGCGTCGTCCAGGACGCGGGCCGAGGCCGCCTCGTCCTCGGTGCGCTCCTCGACCAGGAGGTTCTCCGGGCGGACCCGCTCGGAGCGGTTGATGTCGGTCCGCACCGCGCCGGGGCACAGCGCCGTCACGCGCAGCTTGGACCCGACCGCCGCCAGGTCCTGGGCGAGGACCTGCGAGGCGGCGAACGCGGCGTGCTTGGAGACCGAGTAGGCGCCCGAGGACGGCGCCGTGAACAGCCCGGCGACGGAGACGGTGTTGACGATGTGCCCCTCGGTGTCCTGTTCGATCATCCGGGGCACGAAAGCGCGTATGCCGTGGAGCGTGCCCCAGAGGTTCACCCCGAGCAGCCAGGTGAAGTCCTCCGGCTTCCTGGTCCAGATGCGGCCGCCCTGGAAGACCCCCGCGTTGTTGCACAGGACGTGGACCGCGCCAAGCTCGCCGAAGGACCGGTCGGCGAGGTGCTGGACGGCCGCCTCGTCGGAGACGTCGGTGACCTGGGTGAGCGTCTCGGCCCTCGGCACCCGTGAGGCGGTCTCCGCCAGTCCCACCGGGTCGACGTCGGCGAGCATGAGGGTCATCCCCTCCTCGGCCAGGCACAGCGCGAGCGCCCGGCCGATCCCACCGGCCGCCCCGGTGATGACGGCGACCTTGCCCGCCAGTTCCCGCATTCCGCCTCCCCGATCCCGGCATACCCAGTGCCCGGTTGGTCACAAAGCTAACGTGAGGGTCATTACCAGTCGAGGAGGTACGCGATGGCCAGGACCGGAGTCATCGTCACCGGCGGGGCGTCGGGCATCGGACGGGCCTGCGCGCTGGCGCTCGCCGAGACCGGCCGCCCGGTCGCCATCTGGGACCGCGACGAGACGGGCGCCAAGGAGACCGCGTCCTTCGTCGCGATGAACGGCGCCTCCTCGGTCGCCGTGACCCTCGACGTCACCGACTCCTCGGCCTACCCCGCCGCGATCGCCGCCAGCCGCGACGTCCTCGGGTCGATCGGCGGCCTGGTGCACGCGGCCGGCATCGCGGCCCCGCAGGCCGTCCGCGACCTGACCGAGGCCGCCTGGGACGCGGTCCTCGACGTCAACCTGCGCGCCCACGCCATGCTCACCAAAGCCCTCCTGGACGACCTGCGCAAGCACGAGAACTCCGCGATCGTCGCCATCTCCTCGATCGAGGGCCTGGTCGGGCAGGCGTTCATCCCGGCGTACTGCTCCTCGAAGGCCGGCCTGCTCGGCCTGACCCGGTCGATGGCCCACGAGCTGGCGCCGATCCGCGTCAACGCGGTCTGCCCCGGCTACATCGACACCCCGATGCTCGCCGACGCCACCGGCGGTGACATGAGCTACCTGGAGGCGTTCACCAGGAGGTCGCTCTTCGGCCGCCTCGGTCTCCCCGGGGAGGTGGCGGCGGCCGTGCGGTTCCTGATGAGCGACGAGGCGTCCTTCATCACCGGGACGCACCTGGTCGTCGACGGCGGGGCCACGGCCGTCGACCGCTGAGCACGGCCGACCGGGCGGGCCCGTGCACGTGGCGGGCCGATGCGCGCGGCCGGGCCGTGCGCACGGCGGGCCCGCCGTGCGTCACGGGCCCGCGCGGGCGGCCGGGCGGGCGGGCCCGGGACGGTCAGAGCGCCCGGTCGAGCAGGCCGAGGGGCGGGGAGCCGAGGTCGAGCATGGCGGTGTGGAAACGCTTCAGGCTGAACCCCGCGCCCCACTCGGTCCTGGCCCTCTCGCGCAGGCGGAGGATCTCCAGCTTGCCCCAGGTGTAGCGGCCGTAGGTCGGGTCGAAGGTGGCGCGGGCCGCCTCCGACCTGGCCGCCGGGCCGGTGATGTGGGTGTCGGCCGCGAAGCGGCGGGCGCCCTCCTCGACGGTCATCGCGCCGGAGTGCACGCCGATCGCGCAGGCCAGCCGGGTCACCCTGATCAGCGCCTCCAGCCAGACGCCGATCTCGAAGCGCGGGTCGTCGGGCGCGAAGCCCTCCTCCACGCAGAGCTCCTCGGCGTAGTGCGCCCACCCCTCGGCGAAGGCCGTCGACATCAGCGTGCGCCGCACGTCGGAGCGGACGTGGCGCATGGCCCGGCCGTGGGAGAAGTGCCCCGGGGCGACCTCGTGCACGTCGATCGCGGGCAGTGTGGTCTCGCTGAAGACCTCCAGCCACTCCTCGACGTCGCGCTCCGGCCAGGAGGGGTCGGGCGGGGTCACGTGGTACCACGAGGGGCCGTCCGGCTCCCCGGGCGCCGACCAGCTCATCATCGCCATCCCCCAGCGGCGCGACTCGGGCGCGATGCCGACCAGGCACTCGCCGTCGTGGTAGGGCACCAGGTCCTTCTCCCGGGTGAACGCGATCGCCCGCTCCGCGCCGGCCCGGGCCGCCTCGACGACGCCGTCGGGGCCGGGGTGCTGCCGGACGAGCTCGCGGGCGACGTCCAGCGGCGGCCGCCCGGCCTCGCCCAGCCGGGCGCAGGCGTCGGCGAGCCGTTCCATCAGCCGGTCGCGCTCGGCGTCGGCGCGCTCGGCGAGCCGGCCCAGGTCGACCGGGAGGCCGTCACCCGAGCCCATCAGCCGGGCCAGGCCGTCGGCGCCGAGCGAGGCGTCCGGGTCACCGGAGAACGTGGCCCGCTCGATGTGCTCGACCAGGCGGGCGTGGGCCTTCAGCGCCGCCTCGCGCACCTGCTCGTCGGCGTCCGCCGGCACCCCGGCGCCCAGGCCGCGCACGGCTCCGAACAGCGCGGTCGCCACGGGGGCGCTGAGCATGTCCAGCGCCGCGATCGCGTTGTCCACGGCCTCGGGCCAGCGGGCGAGGTGGGCGTGCTTGGCGGCGGTCCGCTCGGCCTCGGGGGCGTACTCGCGGTCGTAGGTGGCGAGGTCGAGATTGCCCAGGTGCTCCAGCGGATTGCGGCGGTGCAGCTCCAGCTCGCCGAGCTGGACCCGGGCGGCATCCTCGAAGATCTGCAGGTGCGCCGCGTCGTGCGGGTCCGCGGGCAGCGGGCCCCTGCCCAGCGCGGCCAGCCCCGCGCGTACGCCCTCCGGGGAGAGGTCCTGGATCACCCCGTCGTACTCGTGGCGGCCGGCCATCTCACGGACGCCGGCGACGGCGAGGTCGCACACCGCCCGGAGGCGGCTGTCGAGTTCGGTCATGGGCGTGACGCTATACCAGGACGGAGGGCCGGGAAGATCCCGGGACGATCGGGCCGGAACCGCCTGCGGGGCGGGCGCGCCGTGCCGCACCGGCGCGCCCGCCCGGACGAGGAGACCCCGTACGGGGCCGCGCCGGGCGTCCTGCCCGCCCCGCCCGGCGGCCCGGTCACGCGGCGGGCGGGCCCGCCAGATCCGGGATGCGGTCGAGCATGGCCTGGAGGGTCTTGTCGTCCGTGGCGGGGGCCATGACGGTCACCCGCAGGTGGCGGACGCCGCCGACCTCGGCCGAGGTGAGCTGGAACGAGCCCTCCTCCATCAGGCGCTCGCGGAGGGCGGCCTGGTCGCCGGTGCCGTACCGGAAGCAGACGATGTTGCTCTCCGGCTCGTACGGGCAGGTGAAGCCCGGTCGCTCGCGGGCCAGTTCCCAGAAGCGGTGCGCGGTGGCGTACTGCCGCGCGACGTACTCGCCCAGGCCGCGCTCGCCCCGCCAGGCCAGGTTGAGGAAGACCTTCAGGCCCAGCTCGGCCTTGCTGCACTCCACGGTCCTGCCGATGAGGTCGGAGCCCTGGTCCCCGTAGAACAGGTAGCTGGCCCGCTGCCGGAAGGCGGCGTCCAGGTCGCCCTCGCGCCGGGTCAGGACCGCCGCCGCCAGGCTGGAGGTCCGCAGCATCTTGTGCGCGTCCCAGATCATCGAGTCGGCGAGGCCGATCCCGTCGAGCAGGTGCCGGTGCTCGGCCGAGAGCAGCGCCGAGGCGCCGTGGGCGCCGTCCACGTGGAACCAGACCCCGTGGGCGGCGCAGAACTCGCCGATGCCGCGCAGGTCGTCGTAGAGCCCGGTCCCGGTCGCGCAGGCGTTGGCCACCAGGGCCATCGGCCGCCGCCCGGCCCGGCGCGTCCGCTCCAGGGCGTCCGGCAGGCGCGCGACGTCGATCCTGCCGAGCCCGTCGACGTCCAGCGGCACGACCGCGCGCTCGCCCAGCCCGAGGATGGCGGCGGCGCGGGTGAGCGAGTAGTGCGCCGACGCCGGCGCGAGCAGGGCGAGGTCGCCGGGGACGCCGTCGGTCCAGGCGTCCGGCGCGGCGGCGGCCCGCGCGGCCAGCAGCGCGGTGAGGTTGGCCAGGGACCCGCCGTGGGTGAGCACCCCGCCACCCGCCTCCCCGAAGCCGACCTTGCCGAGCATCCAGCGCAGCACCTCGAACTCGACCGTCGCCGCCGAGGCGCCCATCTCGTAGATCGCCATGGGGTTGTTGGCGGCCCCGTGGACGAAGTCGGCGAGCGCGGCGGGGAAGTCGGGGGCGGCGACCTGGTGGCCCAGCTGGGCGGGGTGGTGCAGCCGGGTTCCCTCGGCGAGGTAGGCGCGCAGGAACTCCCCGTAGCTCTCCTCGGTCATGCCGCCCTCGCGGATCCACCGGGCCAGCCCGAGCCGCTCGGCCAGCTCTCGCGGGGGCCTGCGGCGGAGGACGGGAGGCAGGCCGCGCTGACTCCCGTCCACGTACGCGGCCAGCTCGTCGACGGTCACGCCGGCGGCGCGTACGAACTCTTCGACATTCCACATCACACCGGGATAGTGGTGTATATCACGACATTTCGCCAGCTCGGCCGGACGCGGGACCGGGCGGCGCCCGGTCGCCTGATCAGGTGATGCCGACGATGGGGAGACGCAGGGCCCCGGGGGCCGCGGCGGGGACGGCCGGGGCGCCGGGGGCGACGGGCGGCACGCGGACATAGGGGGAGCCCGGGGCGGGGCGGGGGTCGGGCTCGCCGCGGTTGGGCCACAGGGCCATGGCGCGCTCGGCCTGGGCGGTGATGGTGAGCGAGGGGTTGACCCCGGGGTTCGCGGAGATCGCGGAGCCGTCGACGACGTGCAGGCCCTCGTGGCCGTGGACGCGGTGGTAGGGGTCGATGACCCCGGTGTCGGGCCCGGCGCCGATGACGCAGCCGCCCAGGAAGTGCGCGGTGGCCGGGATGTCGAACAGGTCGAGCCAGCTCCCACCGGGTATGCCGCCGATCTCCTCGGCGGCGCGCCGGACGAACTCGTGGCCGGCCGGGAGCCAGGTGGGGTTGGGCTCGCCGTGACCCGGTCCGGAGCGGAGCCGCCAGCCGAACGGCCCCCGGCGCGCGGACAGGGTGATCGAGTTGTCCTTGGCCTGCATGACCAGGGCGATGATCGCGCGCTCGGACCAGCGGCGGTGGTTGAACAGCCGGGGCGCCAGGTGCGGCCTGCGCAGGACCTGGCCGAGGAACTTGAGCCAGCGCGGGGCGCCCCCGCCGTCGACGAGCAGGGAGCGGAGCACACCCATGGCGTTGGAACCGTCTCCGTAACGGACCGGCTCGATGTGGGTGTGGGCGTCGGGGTGGATGGAGGAGGTGATCGCCACACCGCGGTTGAGCTTCTCCCCCTTGGCCGACGGGCGCTCGAACCCGAGCAGCGCCTCGGAGTTGGTCCGGGTGAGGGCGCCGAGGCGGTCGGAGAGCCGGGGCAGGGTGCCCGTGGCCTTGAGGCGGTGCAGCAGGCGCTGGGTGCCGTACGTGCCGGCCGCGAAGACCACCTGCTCGGCGGTGAACGCGCGGCGACGCCAGGGCGCGCCCGTGCGGGCCGTCTCGACCCGGTAGCCGCCCTCCACCGGGACGACCGAGGTGACCGTGGTCTCCGGGTGGACCCTGGCCCCGGCCCGTTCGGCCAGGTGCAGGTAGTTCTTGGTCAGCATGTTCTTGGCCCCGTGCCGGCAGCCGGTCATGCACTCGCCGCACTCGGTGCAGCCCCGGCGGCGCGGCCCCGCGCCGCCGAAGTAGGGGTCGTCGACCTCCTCGCCCGGTGTGCCGAAGAAGACGCCGACCGGGGCCGGGCGGAAGGTGTGGCCCACGCCCATCCGGTCGGCGACCTTCTTGACGATCTCGTCGGCGCGGGTGACGGTCGGGTTGAGCACCACGCCCAGCATGCGTTTGGCCTGGTCGTAGTAGGGGGCGAGCTCGGCCTTCCAGTCGGTGATGTCCGCCCACTGGGCGTCGGCGAAGAACGGGCCGAGGGGTTCGTAGAGGGTGTTGGCGTAGACCAGGGAGCCGCCGCCCACCCCGGCGCCCGCGAGGACCATGACGCCGGTGCCCTTCCGCCCGCGCAGCACGTGGATGCGCTGGATGCCCTTCAGGCCCAGCCCCGGCGCCCACAGGAAGTCGCGGACGCGCCAGGAGGTCCTCGGCAGGGTGCTCTCGTCGAAGCGGCGCCCGGCCTCCAGCACCCCGACCCGGTACCCCTTCTCCGTCAGGCGGAGCGCCGAGACGCTCCCGCCGAACCCCGATCCGATCACCAGCACGTCATAGTCGAACATCCGGGACTCCGTTCGGAAGATGGCCGCCGGGCGGCGTCCGGGCCGCGGCGGACCCCGCCGCCCCGGGGCCCGCCGGCTCAGGGCTCGCTACTTCAGGCCGAGCCGCTTCATGATCTTGAGCGCGGCCGCGAGAGTGTCGGCGTACTTGTCGTACGGCAGGCCGAGGATCGGCTCGAAGCCCAGCCAGGCGGC
The DNA here is from genome assembly GCF_039534445.1 of Streptosporangium fragile. Lineage (NCBI taxonomy): Bacteria > Bacillati > Actinomycetota > Actinomycetes > Streptosporangiales > Streptosporangiaceae > Streptosporangium > Streptosporangium fragile. The sequence continues at coordinate 66,535 of NZ_BAAAVI010000048.1, forward strand.
CTGGCTGGAGACCGTCTGCGCCTCGGTGTAGCGCAGCAGCCCTTCCGACCCGTGGCGGCGGCCCAGCCCCGAGGACTTCATGCCGCCCATGGGGGCGTCGTAGGAGCTGTAGGCCGAGCCGTACCCCTCGTTGATGTTGACGGTGCCCGCCCTGATCCGGGCGGCCAGCGCACGCGCACGCGGCACGTCGCGGCTCCAGACGGAGGCGTTGAGTCCGTACTCGGTGTCGTTGGCCAGCTCGACCGCCTCGTCCTCGTCGGAGAAGCGGTAGAGCGCGACGACGGGCCCGAAGGTCTCGGCACGGCACAGGGCCATGCTCTCGTCGACGTCCGCCAGGATGGTCGGCTCGTAGAACAGCGGGCCGACGTCGGGGCGGGCCCTGCCGCCGGTGAGGACGCGGGCGCCTCTGGCCACGGCGTCGTCCACGTGGGCGGTCACCGCCTCCAGCTGCCGCCGGGAGGAGAGCGAGCCCATCTGCACGCTCCAGTCGAGCCCGGCGCCGAGCTTCATGTTCCGCGTCAGGCGGACGAACCGGTCGGCGAACTCGTCGTGGACGGAGTCGTGGACGTAGAGCCGCTCGACGGACAGGCAGAGCTGCCCGGCATTGGTGAAGCAGGCGCGGAGCGCGCCCTGGGCCGCCACGTCCAGGTCCGCGTCGCGGAGGACGAGCATCGGGTTCTTCCCGCCCAGCTCCAGCGAGCAGCCGATCAGGCGCGCGCCCGCCCGCTCGGCGATCGCCCGGCCGGCCCGGGTGGAGCCGGTGAAGGCCACGTAGTCGGCGCCGTCGAGCAGCGGATCTCCGATCTCGGCGGGGTCGCCGAGGACCACCTGCCAGATCTCACGTGGCATCCCGAGGGAGACCAGCAGGTCGATCGTCCAGAGCGTGGACAGCGCGGTCCGGGTGTCGGGCTTGTGGACCACGGTGTTCCCCGCGAGCAGGGCGGGGACGACGTCGGCGACGCCCAGCGCGAGCGGGTAGTTCCACGGGGAGATCACAGCCACGGTGCCGCGCGGCCGGCGTTCCTCGACCGTCCGCGTCGCGACGGGGAAGACGCCGGGCCGGCGCCGGGGCTCCAGCAGGCCGGGAGCGCGCCGCGCGTCGCCGCGGCTGCCGATCGCGACGTCGAGCACCTCCTCGAAGGCGTGCCTGCGGGCCTTGCCGGTCTCCCACTGGACCACGTCGAGGATCTCCTCGCGGCGGTCGAGGAGGGCGTCGTGCAGGCGCAGGAAGGGCGCGGCCCGCTCGCGCACGGGCAGCGCCGCCCAGGCGCGCTGGGCCGTACGGGCCTTGGCGTGGGCGGCGCGGACGTCCTCGGCGGTGGATACGGGCACCTCGGCGAGGACCTCGCCGGTGAACGGCGCGACGATCTCCTGGGTCTTCCCGCCGGAGGCCACCTGCCGTACGACGCGTTCGACCATGCGGGGGTCGAGTGCCCGGGTCACGTTGGGGGGAAGCGACATGCTCGCAGGGTAATCGGACGAGGCAGGCGGTGACTACCGGTCAGTAGCAAGAGGGTCGGCTTCTCCGCCGCGAATGGCCGGATTCGCCGGTTGGACGTCGTTGAACCTCCCTTTACAGTGATCCGTCTAGGGGGCATGAGGACATCCATTCGTACGGCCGGTGCGGTCACCCTCGCCGCCGCGCTGCTCACCACGGCGTGCACTTCGACCGGGACGGGATCCGGTGCCGGCCGTACGGCACCGCTCGACCTGGGGAACGTCAAACTGGTCTCCTACAGCGGCTGCGACGACATGCTGGCCGGGCTGCGCGCGGCGACGGCGAAGAACGTCGGCCCCTGGGGCATCGGCGGCCCGCCGATCCTGTACGCGGAGGCGCGCTCGGACGCTGCCGCCGCCAAGTCCGGGGCCGGCGCGCCCGAGCACTCCACCACGAACACGCACGAGGCCGGGGTCGACGAGCCGGACCTGGCGAAGACCGACGGCGACCGGATGATCACCGTCAACCGCGGCGTCCTCCGGGTGGTGGACACCGCGACCAGGAAGGTCACCGGCACGCTCAAGCTCGTGGACGACGAGCAGGCCTGGGCCCCGGCCGACCTGCTCGTCAGCGGCGACCGGGCGCTGGTGCTGTTCTCCGGCGGCGGGATCATCCCGTTCGGCGCGGTGGCCAAACGGCCGCCGAGCCCCGGACCGCACTACGTCCTCGTCGACCTGTCCGGGCAGCCGAAGACGATCGGCTCGCTCACCCCGGACGGCTCCCACGTGGACGCCAGGATGGTCGGCTCCACGGTGCGGATCGTGGTCCGCAGCCAGCCCCAGATCACCTTCCCCGACTTCGGCCCCGACCTGCCGGACAACGAGCGCACCCGGCGCAACACCGAGGTGGTCGCCAAGGCCCCGATCGAGGCGTGGCTGCCGAAGTACGAGCTGGCCTCGGCCGACGGCAAGACCGCGAGCCGCACGGTCGAGTGCGGGCGGGTCAGCCACCCCGCGGAGTACACCGGGACGTCGATGCTGACCGTGCACACCCTCGACCTGTCGCAGCCGCTCGCCGACACCTCCCCGATCAGCGTGGCCGCCGACGGTGACACGGTCTACGGCACCGCCTCCAGCCTGTACGTGGCCAGCAACCCGCGCTGGTGGTGGCCCATGCCGATCGAGCCGGGGATCGGCGGGGAGGCCGCGGCCGCCGACCCCCAGCCGAGCCTGCTGCCGGAGCCGACCGCGACCTCGTCGGCGGCGCCCACCGGAAGCGCGGTGCCCACCGCGACCTTCTCCCCCGAGCCGGGCACCACCGTCTCGCCCACGCCGGCGACGTCGACGGCCGAGGCGACGCCCTCCCCCGCCGGGACGCCGGAGCAGCCGCCGGAGGAGACGGAGGTGCACCGGTTCGACATCACCGCGCCCGGCGCGCCCCGCTACGTG
>NZ_BAAAVI010000049.1:0-66644 GCF_039534445.1 Streptosporangium fragile
AGCGCGGGCGCCGCGCCCGGCCGGGAACCGTCCCGCGCGGCTACGCGCCGCTGCCGCTGCGCTGGTCGTGACCCGCCCCGCCGTCACGGGCCCCCTCGCCGTCACGGGCCCCCTCGCCGCCGCTGCCGCAGGGGGACGCTCCGGCGGGGCCGCCCGGCAGGCCGCCGCAGCGATCGTGCCGTTTCCCGCCGCCCCGGGAACCGCCCGGCAGGGCGAGCGCCACCTCCTCGGCGGCCCTGCGCCCGCTGACCAGCGCCCCCTGGACGAGACCCCGCAGGCCGGGCGGGGCCGAGGCCTCCCCGGCGAAGAAGACGGTCCCGCCGAGCCCGGCGGCCCACGCGGCCGACGCGTCGTCGGCGCCCCGGACCGGCACGCTGTAGGCGCCGCGGGCCCAGGGGTCGCGCCCCCAGTCCAGGACGAGCACGTCGTCCACGGCTCCCAGGCGGGGACGGAGGATCCGCAGCAGATCCGCCTCCCAGCCCGGCCTGCGGGCCTGGCCGGCCGAGGGGCCCTTGACGTGGCCGGTCGCGAGACGCGAACCGGCCCGGACGGTCCACAGGCCGCCCGGCGGGTCGGTCAGGAGCAGCGACGCGGAGCGCGACGCCGGCCCGGCGGTGACCAGGACGACCACGACGGCGTCGCACGAGGCCAGCACGGCGGCGGCGGCGGTCTTGCTCCGCGGCAGGGGCGGGTCGAAGACGAGGCCGCTCCCGGTGACCGCCGACGGGGCGGCGGTGACCACGGCGGCGCGCCCGCGAACCGGCCCGGCGGGGGTCGCGACCTCCACCCCGGCCGGGCCCCAGCGCACCCGCTCGGCCGGGGAGCCCGTACGGATCGGGAGCCCCTCGGCCAGCGCGCGGACCACGCCGTCGAAGCCGGCGACGACGACGCGCTCGCCGCCCCGTCCCCGGCCGTGGTAGGTCGCGGCCAGGGCCGCCAGATCGAGCAGGGCCGGGTCCTCCCCCACCACCTGCTCCAGCCAGCACCGGGCGAGCGCGCGGGCCTGCGGGGCGAGACCCGCCAGCGCCTGCCCGACCGTGCCCGAGAGCGGGCGGGTGGCGTACAGGCCGTCCTCGACGGCCCACGGCAGGGGCCGTACCCGCGCGGCGAGGGCGGCGGGATCCCAGTGCGCGCCCCCGGAGACGACGACGAACTCGGCGCCCGTCTCCATGGGCGCGGTGGCGATTCCGGCCCGGCGAAGCAGGTCGTCGAAGACGTCGCACCCCACCGGGTGCACGACCTGGGCGCCCAACTCGACCAGGGCGGGGTGCACGGTCCGGGCACCCGGCTCGACCGGGCCGGCCCGGAACGTGCGCACCCTGCCGCCGACGGCGTCGCGGGCCTCCAGCACCACAACGCCGATCCCGCGCGCCATGAGTTCCCGGGCGCAGGCGAGCCCGGCGACGCCGGCCCCGATGACCACCACGTCGGCCGCTCCGGCCGTCATCGTGCCCCCCAACCCGACCCCCGACCTGTCCCGAGGAGACGACCGTGGCCTCCACGAACCCCACCCCGACGACGCGGCTGGCCGCCGCGTTCGGCGACCTGGCCGTGCGGCTGGGCGTCCGCGACGATTCCGCCGCCACTGCGGCCGAGCTGCTGCGGATCACCGGGGAGCCGCGCCGGCACTCCATTCTCACCGACTCCGCCGTGCCGGTTGAGGTTTCCGTGAAACTCGACGAGCGGGGCGTACCCTCCCTGCGCTGCGTCGTCGACATGGTCGAGCACCGGGCGGACGACTGGGGGCACTCCCTGGCGCACGCCCGCTCCGTCACCGGCTGCGCCACCGGGGAGCACGACGCCTGCCTGGCGGACTTGTTCCGGGCGCACCTGACCGGCGCGCCGGCCGGCCTGCCGGCCCCGCTGATGCTTGGCCTGGGCCACGGCCCCGGGGGGAGCAGGCGCGGAACGGTCTACTTCAGGACGAGCTGGCTCGGCCCGGACGAGCTCACCGCCCGGTTCCCGCTGCGGATGAAGACGCTCGGCGCGGCCGACCGCCACCACGGCTCCCGGCTCCCCGCGGGCGTGGAGGTCCTGGGCTACGACCTGGCGGGCGGCGAGCTGACGGCCTGGAAGAGCTACCGGTGGCTCCCCGTGGAGCCGGGTCGCGACCTCGCCGAGCGCGCCGGGACGCACCCGGACCTGGTGCCCGCCCGGAGGGTGCACGACCGTTTCGTCTCGGCGTCCCGGCCGCGTTCCCCCGACAGGTCGCTCTTCCTGCAGCTCACGCACGGTCCGGCCGGGACGCGGCAGAAGGTGTTCTTCTTCTCCTCGGCGTGGGGCTGGGACGACCCGGAAGGGCTCGCGGCGCTCCTGGGACTGCTGCACCGGGAGTTCGACCATGACCTCGGCCCGCTCCTGCGGCTGCGTGAGGCGACGGCGGCCCACGGGATCGGGGTCAGGCTGGGCATGATCGCGCTGGGCGGCGACCCGCGGCGCCCCTCCCTCACGTTCTACTTCTGGCCGGTCTCCGGGAACCGGTAGACGGTGGTGGAGGCGAACTCCTCGCCGGGGCGCAGCACCGTGGAGGGGAAGTGCTCCCGGTTGGGCGAGTCGGGGAAGTGCTGGGTCTCCAGGCACAGGCCGGCGTGCTTGCCGTAGGCGGTGGCGACGCCGTCCAGGAGGTTGCCGGTGTAGAACTGCACGCCCGGCTCGGTGGTGGTGACCCGCATGGTCAGGCCGCCGGCCGGGTCGGTGACCTCGATGTCGCCGCGCAGGACGTAGCAGTGGTCGTAGCCGCCGCCGAGCCGGGGGTCGGCGATCCGCTCGCGGATCTCGCGCGGTGTGGTGAAGTCGAACGGGGTGCCGGCGACCGGGGCGAGCTCGCCGGTCGGGATCCGGGTGGCGTCGACCGGCAGGTAGCGGTCGGCGTCGATGCGGACCACATGGGCGAGGACGTCCCCGCCTCCGGCGAGGTTGAAGTAGGAGTGGTTGGTGAGATTGAGCACGGTCGGCGCGTCGGTGGTCGCCCGGTAGTCGAGCCGGAGGGCGTCGCCGGTCAGCGTGTAGGTGAGCCGGACGGTGAGCGTGCCGGGGTAGCCCTCCTCACCGTCGGGGCTGACGTACTCCAGGGTCACGGCCGTGTCGGAGGCGTCGGCGACCTGCCAGACCCGCTTGTCGAACCCGGTGACGCCGCCGTGCAGGCTGTTGGGACCGTTGTTGACGGGCAGCCGGTAGGTGACGCCGTCGAGGGTGAACCGCCCGCCCGCGATGCGGTTGCCGTAGCGGCCGACGACCGCGCCGAAGTAGCGGCTGCGCGTCAGGTAGTCGTCCAGGTCCGGGTAGCCGAGGACGACGTCGACGCCGGAGACCTCCAGCGACTGCAGGATGGCCCCGTAGCTGAGGATCGCGGCGCGCATCCGCCCGTTCGCCAGTACGTGCCGCTCGACCTTCTCGCCCGACGGGGCGGTTCCGAAGTTCACTGTCGCACCTCTCCGGTGGATTCGCGGACGACCAGGCTGGTCTCCAGGGTGGCCAGGGTGGGGGTGGCGCTGTCACCGACCGACTGCAGCAGCAGGTCCACGGCCATCCGCCCGGCGGCGGCGGTGGGCATGGCCACGGTGGTCAGTTTGGGGCGGTTCAGCCGGCCGGACACGATGTCGTCGACGCCGACCACGCTGACGTCGTCGGGCACGCGTACGCCGCGCTCGTACAGCCCTTCGATGAGGCCGATGGCGACCAGGTCGTTGTAGGCGAGCACGCCGGTCGCGCCGGAGGCGATCACGTCGGCGGCGACGGCGAGACCGCCCTGCTCGGTGGGGGCGTTGGGGCCGAGGATGACCAGGTCGACGCCCTCCATCGCGGTCGCCGCGGCGCGCATCTCGCCGCTGGTCCACGAGCCGCTCGGGCCGGAGACCAGCGCGATCCTGCGGTGACCGAGCCCGGTCATGTGCTCGATCGCCAGCCGGGCGCCGTGGCCCACGTCCATCAGTATGGTCGGCATGCCCTTGACCCGGCGGTTGACCACCACGAACGGCACGTCGGCGTGGAGGCGCTCGATGGCCCGGTTGGACAGCCGCGGGCTGCACAGCAGGACCCCGTCGACCTGCTTGGTGAGGGTCTGGATCAGCTCCTCCTCGACCTGCGGGTCCTCGTCGGTATCGGCGACGAACACGTGGTAGTCGCGCGCTCTGGCGTGCGCCTGGGCCGCCTTGATCAGCGGCGGGAAGAACGGGTTGGCGATGTCGGCGACGATCAGGCCGATATTGTGGGTCCTGCCGGTGGTCAGCGCCCGCGCGGCGCGGTTCGGCCGGTAGCCGAGGTCCTCGGCGACGGCGAGCACGCGGTTGCGCGTCTCGGGGTTCACCAGGTGCGGCGCCGAGAACGTGCGGGAAACCGTCGAGACATGCACCCCCGACGCCTGCGCCACGTCTCTGATCGTCGCTGCCACTGTGCTCCTTCATCAGGTCCTGCAGAAGATTAGTGCAAGCGGTTGCAGACCTGTCAATGCCGGTCTGACGGGATTCCCACGGCGCGGTACGAGCGGTTGCGGCGCCGTGAAAACGGCGAATACCGATGAATCCGCAGACCGCGACCGGTTTACCAAATTGAGCCCTTGACGTTGCAGTGAGATGTCCGCAATGTTTCATGCAACCGGTTGCAGCCCGTGACGCCGACTCGGAAGGAGTTGCCGGCGATGGCAATCACTACGGCGGATCTGCGGATACGCCGACGTCCAGGCCGCGCCGCCAGGACCCCCTACCTGCTGATCGCCCCCGCGGTGATCGCGATGCTGGGCTTCCTCGTCTACCCGATGGCCAGCGTCCTGTACTACAGCCTGCAGCACTACAACGTCACCAAACCCTGGGACAACGGCTTCGCCGGGCTGGAGAACTTCCGCACGCTGCTGTTCGAGGACCCGCTGTTCTGGCAGAGCCTCGGCTTCAGCGTCCAGTGGGTCGGCGTGGAGGTCTCCCTCCAGCTGGTGTTCGGCCTGGCACTGGCGCTGATCGTGAACGAGACCTTCGTCGGCCGTGGCCTGGCGCGGGCGATGGTCTTCTCCCCCTGGGCGGTGTCCGGGGTGCTGACCACCGGCATCTGGGTGCTGCTCTACAACCCGACGACCGGTGTCTCGCGCTACCTCGCCGACCTGGGGCTCATGCAGTACGGCGCCGCGCCGCTGGCCAACCCCGACACGGTCTTCTGGGCGGCCGTGCTCGCCGAGCTCTGGCGCGGCGTCCCGTTCTTCGCGATCCTGCTCCTGGCCGACCTGCAGAGCATCCCCAAGGAGCTCTACGAGGCGGCCTCGGTGGACGGCGCCACGCGCCGGCGGCGCTTCATCCACATCACGCTGCCCCACCTGAAGGACGCGATCATCCTGTCCACGCTGCTGCGCTGCGTGTGGGAGTTCAACAACGTCGACCTGCTCTACACGCTGACCGGCGGCGGCCCGGCGCACGCGACGACCACGCTGCCGCTGTACGTGGCGGCCAAGGCCGCGCAGTCGCACGACTTCGGGTACGGCTCGGCGCTGACCACCGCCGCCTTCCTGATCCTGACCTTCTTCTCGATCGCCTACCTGCGGCTGAGCAAGTTCGGAGCGAACAAATGACACTCCAGACGGCCGAGAGGCCACGCCTGGCCCCGCCCGCGCAACTGCCGCGGACCGGGCGGGGGGAGAAAGGGCGGGTCAGCCGCTGGCAGATCTGGGTCCCGCTCGCGCTCTACCTGCTGTTCACGCTGATCCCCTTCTACTGGATGCTGGTGTTCGCCTTCCGGCCCCGGGGCTCCACGTCGCTGCTGCCGTGGCCGATCACGTTCGAGAACTTCGAGACGGTCTGGAACGACCTCAGTTTCGCCCTGTTCTTCCAGAACAGCCTGATGGTCGGCATCGCCTCGCTGATCATGACCACGGTGATCGCGCTGGCGGGCGGCTACGCCCTGGCCCGCTACGAGTTCCGGGGCAAGCGGCTGTTCATGATCGGGATGCTCTGCACCCAGTTCATCCCCGGCGCGATGATGCTGATCCCGCTGTTCGAGATCTTCCGCACCATCGGACTGGTCAACTCGCTGTGGAGCCTGGTGATCGCCGAGACGGTCTTCCAGCTCCCGCTCTCCCTCATCCTGATCAGCGGCTTCATCAAGAACGTCCCGGTGGAACTGGAGCAGGCCGCCTGGGTGGACGGGTGCAGCAGGCTGCGGGGCTTCTTCGCCGTGGTGCTGCCGCTGCTGCGCCCGGCACTGGTCGCGGTCGGTTCGTTCGCCTTCATCCACAGCTGGAACAACTTCCTGTTCGCGCTGATGTTCGTCAGCGAGCAGGAGAAGTTCACCGTGCCGGTCGGCCTCGCCTACACGCTGGGCGAGTTCAGCGTGGACTTCGGCGCTCTGGCAGCCGGAGGCGTCGTGGCCGCCGTGCCGGTGGTGCTGGTCTTCGCCGTCATCCAGCGCTACCTGGTCCAGGGCCTGTCGGCGGGGGCCGTGAAGGGATGACGGACCCCGGATCGAACCGGACCGAACACGGACAAGGAGTGCTGAACGAGCAATGACACGAACTCTCGTCACCGGGAGCGCCGGGCGACTGGGCCGCAGCGTGGTCACCGCGCTGGCCGACGCCGGGCACGAGGTGATCGGCGTGGACACCGCACCGGGCACCCCCGCGGAGGCCGCCGAGGTGCTTCCCGCCGACCTGACCGACCTGGGCGAGTCCTTCGAGGTGATGTCGCGGTTCCGCCCGGACGCCGTGGTGCACCTGGCCGCGATCGCCACGCCGTTCAGCCGCACCGACGCGTTCACCTACCGGGTCAACACCCAGCTGGCGTTCAACGTGTGCGAGGCGGCCACCGGGATCGGGACGGAGCGGATCGTGGTGGCCAGCAGCCCCACGGTCATCGGGTACGGCACCCCCGGCTGGGCCCCCTCCTACCTGCCCATCGACGAGGACCACCCGGTCGCTCCGTGGAACACCTACAGCCTGTCCAAGCTGGTCTGCGAGCAGGTGATGGCCATGTTCGCGCGCACCTCGAAGGCGAAGCTGGCGGCCGTGCGGCCCTGCTTCGTCGTCGCCCCCGAGGAGTGGGCGGGCGCGCCCACCCAGTCGGGGCACACGATCGCCGAGCGGCTGGACCGGCCGGAGATCGCCGGGGTGTCGCTGTTCAACTACATCGACGCCCGTGACGCCGCCGACCTGGTGCTGACCCTGCTGAGCAAACTCCCCGAGCTGCCCAACGGCGAGGTGTTCTTCGCGGGCGCGGCCGACGCCCTGGCCCGTGAACCCCTCGCCGAGCTTCTCCCCCGGATCAACCCCGCCACCGCGGGACTCGCCGCCGGACTGACCGGTTCGGCGCCCGCCTTCTCCTCGGCCAAGGCAGGACGGCTGCTCGGCTGGGAGGCGAAGCGGAGTTGGCGCACAGAGATTGGAACCGTGTGATGGACCTCAGTGGAGTGCTGTTCTTCCCGGTCACCCCGTTCCGCGCCGACGGGACGCTCGCCGGGGACGTGCTGGCCGAGCACCTGCGGCGCGGGCTGGAGCACGGGCCGGGCGGGGTCTTCGCGGCCTGCGGGACCGGCGAGTTCTCCGCGCTGTCGGAGGCCGAGCACGCCGAGGCGGTGCGGATCGCGGTCGAGACGGTGAACGGCCGGGTGCCCGTGCTCGCGGGGGCGGGCGGGCCGATCGGCGCGGCGCTGGCCCAGGCCCGCGCGGCCGGGGAGGCCGGCGCCGACGGGCTGCTGTTGATGCCGCCCTACCTGGCGGGCGGCCCGCGCGAGGGGTACGCGGCCTACGTCTCGGCCGTCGCCGAGGTGCTGCCCACGATCGTCTACCAGCGTGGTTCGGTCGTCCTGGAGCCTGACCAGGCGGTCGAGCTGGCACGCGTGCCCGGGGTGGTGGGGATCAAGGACGGGGTCGGCGACATCGACCGCATGCAGCGCACGGTGCTGGCGGTGCGCGCGGAGCAGCCGGACTTCCTGTTCTTCAACGGCCTGCCGACGGCCGAGCTGACCATGCCCGCCTACCGGGGCATCGGCGTGGAGCTGTACTCCAGCGCGGTCTTCTGCTTCGCCCCCGAGATCGCCACCGCCTACCTGAACGGCGACGAGCGGCTGATCGAGGAGTTCTACGCCCCGCTGGTCCGGCTGCGCGGCAAGGTGCCCGGCTACGCGGTCTCCCTGATCAAGGCCGGGGTGCGGCAGCGCGGCCTGGACGTCGGCGGGGTCCGCCCGCCGCTGGTGGACCCTTCCCCGGAGGACGAGGAAGAGCTCGCCCGCCTCATCAAGACCGGCCTGGCGCTGGTCGAGCGGTGAACGGGGGGCGGCCGGTGATCACCGCGCTGGAGACGACGCTGCGGACCGTGGCGCTGCCGCGGCCGTGGGGGGCCGACGTGCCCGCCAACCACGTCGTGATCGTCGAGCTGACCCTGGCCGACGGACGGACGGGAACCGGGTTCTCGTGGACCCCGCAGATCGGGGCCCGAGCCGTGCAGGCCCTGCTGGACGGCGAGATCCGCGAGGCCGTCGTCGGCATGGAGCCGCACCCGGAGGTCGTCTGGGACCGGCTCTGGCGGCACCTGCGCGAGGCGGGCGGCGGCGGGCTGACCACGATCGCGATGGCCGGGGTGGACCTGGCGCTGTGGGACCTGCGCTGCGGCGAGGCCGGGCTGGTCGACACGCTCGGCCGGCGCCGCGACAGCGTGCCGGTGTACGGCAGCGGCGTGAACCTGCACTACTCGATGGAGGAGCTCGTCGCGCAGGCGGGCCGGTGGCGGGCCGCGGGCTACCCGGCGGTCAAGGTCAAGGTGGGCCGTGACGCGCTGGAGGAGGACGTGGCACGGGTCGCCGCGGTGCGCGAGGTGATCGGCCCGGACACGCTGCTCATGGTGGACGCCAACCAGCGCTGGGACCTGCCCGGGGCGCAGCGGGCCATCGCGGCGCTGGCGGAGTTCGGGCTGCACTGGGTGGAGGAGCCGCTGCCCGCCGACGACGTGCCGGGCCACGCCCGGCTGCGCGCCGTCACCGGGGTGCCGATCGCCGTCGGGGAAAGCGTCTACTCCGGCTACGGCTTCCGGGACCTGCTGACCGCCGGGGCCTGCGACATCCTCCAGCCGAACGTGGTGCGGGTCGGCGGGATCACCCCGCTGCTCCGGATCGCCGAGCTGGCCAGGACGTTCAGTGTGCCGGTCTATCCGCACCTGTTACCGGAGATCTCCGGGCAGCTCGCCCTGACCCTGCCGTTGCCGTGCATGGCCGAGGAGGTCGAGGACGCGTCCTTCGCGGCACTCGGCCTGATCTCCGAGCCGTACCCGGTCTCGGTGAAGGCGGGCGAGCTGCGCGCCGGGGACCACCGCGGTCTGGGACTTCGATGGGAGACGGCGTGATGGAACCGGTTCGCGTGGTGCTGGCCGGGGCGCACGGGCACGGCTGGTGGCATCTGGCCAACCTGCGACGGCTCTCGGCCGCCGGGCTGGTCGAGCTGGCCGGGGTGTGCGACGTGCGGCCGGTCGACGGCCTGCCCGCCGGGGTGGAGTTCTCCGATGACGGCGACCTGGCGGGGCTGATCAAGCGGGTCCGCGCCGAGGTGACGATCCTGTGCACGCCCATCCACACCCATGCGGACCTGGCGGAGCAGGCGCTGCACGCCGGATCGCACATCCTGCTGGAGAAGCCGCCCGCCGCCACGTACGCCGACTACGAGCGGATCGCCGCCACCGTCCGGGAGACCGGGCTCGCCTGTCAGGTGGGGTTCCAGAGCCTGGGCTCGGCGGCGGTCCCGGCGATCCGGAAGATGGTCGCCGACGGGGCGATCGGCAAGGTCACCGGGATCGGGGCCGCGGGGGCGTGGGAGCGTCCCTACTCCTACTACAGCCGGGTGCCCTGGGCCGGACGGCGCGAGATCGGCGGCGTGCCCGTGGTCGACGGCGTGCTGACGAACCCGCTCGCGCACGCGACGGCCACCGCGCTGGCCGTCTCCGGCGCCGAGGTCGCGGACGTCGAGGTCGAGCTCTACCGGGCCAACGAGATCGAGGCGGACGACACCTCGTGCGCGCGGATGCGCATGGACGACGGGACGACGGTGACGGTCGCGGTCTCCCTGTGCGCGGACCGGCGGCACGAGCCGTACCTGATCGTGCACGGCGAGACCGGGCGGATCCGGCTGACCTACACCGAAGACCGGGTCGAGTTCGACGGGACCTCCGTGGTCCACCCCAGGACCGACCTGCTGGAGAACCTCGTCGCCCACCTCCGCCGGGGAACCGGCCTGCTCGTCCCGCTGGAGCGGACGGCCGGTTTCATGCGCGTGCTGGAGGCGGTGCGGCTCGCGCCCGCGCCCCGGCGCATCCCCGACCTGTTCCAGGAGATCGGCGAGGAGCACCGGGTGCTGCCCAGGATCGCCGAGGTGACGGCGACCAGCGCGGAGCGGCTGGCGCTCTTCTCCGAGCTCCGCGTCCCCTGGACCCGCGGCCTGCCCGGGGTGGCCGCGACCGGCGGCCGGGCGGAGAAGGCACCGCGGGAGCCGGACGGGCCGGAACCGCCGGAGCGGCCCGCGCTCGTGGCGCACGGGCACGAGGTCGCCGCGTACGTCGTGGCGCCCGAGGTGCCGCGGACGTCCTCGCCCCGGCCGTACCTGCACCCGGTGCGGACGCTCGGCGGGACGGTGGTGACCGAGGTCGCGCCCGCCGACCACGTGCACCACCTGGGGGTGAGCATCGCGATCTCCGACCTGGGCGGGAGCAACTTCTGGGGCGGGCGCACCTACGTCCGCGACCGGGGGCCGACCTGGCTCGGCGACCACGGGATCCAGCGCCACCGGGGGTTCTCCCGGAAGGACCGCTCGGGGTTCACCGAGTCACTGGCCTGGGAAGGGCCGGACGGCACCGAGATCGCCCGCGAGGAGCGGAGCGTGCGCGCGGTGGAGCTGGACGGATGCTGGGCGCTCGACGTCTCCTTCGTCCTGACGAACCTCACCGGCCGGCCGCTGCCGGTCAGGAGCTCGGCCACCAAGGGGCGCGCGGGAGCCGGGTACGGCGGCTTCTTCTGGCGGGCCCCGGGGTCGGCGCCGGACCGGCGGGTCTTCACCGCCGACGCGGAGGGCGAGGAGGCGGTGCACGGCTCGACGGCCCCGTGGCTGGCCATGGCGTCCGCGGAGTGGACCCTGGTCTTCGTCCAGCGGCCGGACCCGGTACCGGTACCGATGCCGGAAGCCGACGGAGCCCTGCCCGTCCCCGGCCGGGGGATCGACCCCTGGTTCGTCCGGGTCACCGAGTACCCGGGCGTGGGCCCGGCGCTCGCCTGGGAGAACCCGCTGCTCGTCGGGGACACCCTGGCGCGGCGGGTGATCACCGTCATCGTGGACGGGCCGCTGGACCGCGCCGGCGCGGCGGCGCTCGCGGCGGAGGTCCCGTGGTGACCGGGTGCCGCACGCCGGTGCTCGGCGGGCGCGTCACCGAGCCGCCGGCCGACGACGACTTCTCCGGGCCGGGGCCCGGACTCCGGCGAAACCGGAACACCGATTCGGATCCCGCCAGGTGGGCGCTCAACGGTGGGACGTTCCGGCTGGAGGGCCGCCCCGGCCCGGAGGATCCACGACCGCGCGGGAACATGCCGGCCCGGCGCCGCCTTCCGGGCGGCCCCCGGTGCCCGGGTGGGCGCGATGCCCGGGTGGGCGCGATGCCTGCACCGCTCGCCGACGGTGCGGCAGGCCACACGACATTCGGCGGATTCACGGTCACAGCGGAGTCGGGGGACACGACACAGAGAGCACAGAGAGGTAGAGAGCAATGACTGCACGCTCGAAGCGCCTGGCGGTCCTGGCCACGGCGCTGGTGCTCGGCACGGGAGCGGCCGCCTGCGGTTCGGAGGAACCGTCGGGCTCCTCCGGCGGCAAGACCACCATCACCTTCTGGGACGACAACGGCGGCCCCGCGCGGACCCCGGTGTGGCAGCACATCATCGCCGAGTTCCAGAAGGCGAACCCGACGATCGAGGTCAAGTACGTCGGCATCCCGATCGCCCAGGTGCAGCAGAAGTACGACACCGCCATCGCCGGCGGCGGTCTGCCCGACGTGGGCGGCGTCTCCACCGCGATGCTGTCGAGCCTGGTGGCGCAGAAGGCGCTGGACCCGGTGGACGACCGCATCTCCGGCGGCGCGCTGAACGGCAAGCTCAACGAGCAGGTCGTGAACACCGTCAAGGCGACCGTGCCGGACGGCAAGACCTACATGGTGCCGATGTCCACCAACATGGGGATCTTCTGGTACCGGACGGACTGGTTCAAGGAGGCCGGCCTCGAACCGCCCAAGAACTGGGACGACTTCTTCGCCGCCACCGAGAAGCTGACCGACAAGGCCAAGAACCGCTACGGCTTCACCATCCGCGGCGGCGCGGGCTCGATCGCGCAGATGCTGGAGGTCGTGTACGCCCAGTCGGGCATCACCGAGATCTTCGACGCGTCCGGCAAGGCGACGGTCAACGACCCCAAGAACGTGGCGGCGCTGGAGCGGCTCGCGGGCCTGTACAACAAGGTCACGCCCGAGGCCGACGTGAGCAACGACTACGCGAAGATGGTCGCCCAGTTCGACGGCGGCAACATCGGGATCATGCAGCACAACCTGGGCTCGTACCAGGACCACCTCAAGACGCTCGGCGCCGACAAGGTGGCGGCCATGGCCGTGCCGAAGTCCGACAGCGGCGTCCAGGCGATCCTGTCCAACCCGGTCGCGGGCATCGGAGTGTTCTCCTCCGGTGAGAAGAAGGACGCCGCGTACAAGTTCGCCGAGTTCGCCGCGTCCAAGGCGATGAACAGCTACTGGGCGGAGAAGACCGGCGTGCTCCCGGCCAACACCGAGGTCAACGACGAGCCCTGGATCAGCGAGCTGCAGCACATCTCGGAGGCGGTCCGGGTGCTCAACGACCCGGCCACCAAGGTCGTCCAGATGCCCTACCACCTGCCGGAGTTCAACGCGATCACCAAGACCGACATGGAGCCGGAGTTCCAGAAGGTCCTGCAGGGCTCCCTGACCGCCAAGGCCTTCATGGACACCTTCGCGGCCAAGCTGACCGAGGCGCAGACGTCGTACAAGCAGCGCAACGGCGGCTGAGCCGCACCGATCCGCGGGGCGGGCGCCCCCTCCCTGACCGGGGTGCGCCCGCCTTCGCCTTCCGGGAGGTTCCCGGGGCCGCGCGGAGCCTCCCTCACCCCCCTTGATCTCGTGGAGGAAACCCCATGAAACGAGCCGTCGCGCTCACCGCTCTGCTCTCCCTGGCGGCCCTGGCCGTCCCGGCCACGTCCGCCGCCGCCCTTTCCGCGCCGGCCGGGAAGGGCACCGACCTCGGCCGCCAGACCCTGCCCGCGAACGACGGCTGGGCCGCCGAGGGCTCCGGCACCACCGGCGGCGCCGCCGCGCCCGCGTCGAACGTGCACACCGTGTCCACCCGGGACCAGCTGGCCGCCGCGCTCGCCGCCCCGGCACCGAAGATCATCTACGTGCGGGGGACGGTCGCGCCGGACAAGACCTGCGCCGACTACACGGCGGCCGGCTACAGCCTGGACGCCTACCTCGCCGCCTACGACCCGGCGGTGTGGGGCAGGGACGCCGAGCCCTCGGGCCCGCTGGAGGACGCGCGGGCCGCCTCGGCGGCGAACCAGACGAAGGACATCAAGCTCAAGGTCAGCGGCAACACCACCATCGTCGGCCTGGGCAAGGACGCGACCATCCGCGGGATCAACCTGCACGTGGACAAGGTCGACAACGTCATCATCCGCAACATCACCTTCGAGGACACCGCCGACTGCTTCCCGCAGTGGGACCCGACCGACGGGTCCGAGGGCAACTGGAACTCCCTCTACGACAACATCTCGGTGACCGGCTCCACGCACGTGTGGGTGGACCACAGCACCTTCACCGACGGCGACAACCCGGACTCGGGCCAGCCGCTGTACTTCGGCAGGCCGTACCAGGTGCACGACGGGCAGCTCGACATCACCAACGGGTCCAACTACGTCACGGCCTCGTGGAACCGGTTCTCCGGCCACGACAAGACGATGCTGATCGGCTCGACCAACAACCCGACGACCGACTCGGGCAAGCTGAAGGTCACCGTGCACCACAACCACTTCGAGAACGTGCTCCAGCGGCTCCCCCGCGTGCGCTTCGGCCAGGTGCACGTCTACAACAACTACTACGAGATCCCGGACGCCTCGACGTTCGAGTACGCCCTCGGCGTGGGCGTGCAGTCGCAGATCTTCGCCGAGAACAACTTCTTCCGCCTCAGCCGGGCGGTCGACCCCGCCGACCTCCTCTACAACTGGGGCGGCACGGCCCTGACCACCCGGGGGAACGTGCTGCGCGTCGGCGGCAAGGTCACTCCGATCGACCTGGTCGCGACCTACAACGCGGCCCGCGACCCCGACTTCGGCACCGACGCGGGCTGGACCCCCACCCTGCACACCGGGATCGACCCGGCCGAGTCGGTGCGCCGGTCCGTCTCCCGGCACGCGGGCGCCGGCGAGGTCCGCTAGGGAGGTCCGGGGCGGCCGGGCGGCTCACTCGTGAGCCGCCCGGCCGGGGTGGCGGCGCGGATCGGCCCACCCCGGGCCGGGCCGCTCAGTGGTGGGACGCGGTGACGTCGAGGTCCCGGGGGACGAGCCACCAGACGGCGAGCGCGGCGGCCAACATGAGCAGGCCCCCGGCCAGCCCGGTCACCTCCAGTGACGTGGTGAAGGCCGCCTTCGCCTGCCGGGCCAGCTCCGCCCCCGCCGCCCCGGCCTGCCGGGCGACCTCCAGCGCGCCGCCCAGCGACTCGCGCACCGCGTCGGCCGCCGGGCCGGGGAGACCGCCTCCGGCGGGAGCCGGAGGCAGCGCGCCGCGGTACACGACGGCTGCGAGGCTGCCCAGCACCGCGACGCCGAGCGCGCCGCCCAGCTCGTAGGAGGTCTCCTCGATCGCGGCGGCGCTGCCCGCCTTCTGCGGCGGGGTGCCCGCCATGATGGCCACCGAGGCGATGGCCAGCGAACCCATGCCCAGGCCGAGCAGGAACAGCGACAGCGCGATCCACGGGTAGGTCGCGGGCACCGCGGGCAGCAGCCCCAAGCCCAGCCCGGACACCGCCAGGCCGCCGGCCAGCACCGGGCGGGTCCCGAACCGGGCGGCCAGCCAGGGCGCCGGCGGCGACATCAGCAGCGCGCCCAGCGCGGTCGGCAACAGCCGCATCCCGGTCTCCAGCGGGGAGTGGCCCTGGACGAGCTGCATCCACTGGGCCATCAGCAGCATCACCGCCGCCATCGCGATCGACGTGGTCACCGCGACCAGCGTGCCCGCGGTGAACGGACGGCTGCGGAACAGGCGCACCTCCAGCAGCGGGTCGGGCCGCCCGAGGCAGCGCCGCACGAACCAGGTGAGCGTGACCGCCGCGACGGCCAGGGCGATCCAGGGGCCGGGGCCGGCCGCGCCCTCCTTGCCGAACTGCTTGATCGAGTAGACCAGGGCGACCATCCCGGCGATCGAGAGCACGGTGCCGAACGCGTCCCAGCGTCCGGGGGCGGGGTTGCGCGACTCCGGGAGCAGGAGGAGACCGGCGACGATCGCCACCACCATCACCGGCACGTTGACCAGGAACGCCGCGTGCCAGCTGAAGTGCTCCAGCAGCAGCCCGCCCAGGATCGGCCCGAGCGCGGCGCCGAGCGAGGCCATGGCGGACCAGACGCCCAGCGCGGTCGCCCGCTCCCGCGCGTCGGTGAACAGGGTGCGGATCATCGAGAGCGTGGACGGCATGATCATGGCGCCGCCGACGCCGAGCAGGGCCCGCACGGCGATCACCTCGCCCGGCGATCCGGCCCACAGCACCGCCGTGGACGCCAGGCCGAAGATCGTGAAGCCGGTGAGCAGGGTCCGTTTCCGGCCCCACCGGTCGCCCAGCGCGCTCACCGTGACCAGCAGGCCGGACACCACCAGCGAGTAGACGTCCACCATCCACAGCAGCTCCACCGCGCCGGGCCGCAGGTCGGCGGAGACGGCGGGCAGGGCGACGTTGAGGATGGTCATGTCCATGACCACCAGCAGCAGGCTCGCGGACAGCACGGCGAGTCCGGCCCACCGTCGCGGATGCGGCGACGGCGGGGCGACGGCCGGCTTGGGTGCGGGGGCGAGCGTCACGCGGCACCCCCGTCACGCGTACCGCCGGCGGTGCCGTGCGCGGCGCTCCCGTCACGCATCCCGCCGGCGGTGCCGTACGCGGTGCCCTGAGCGCTGTCGCGGATGGCGCCGTCGGCGGCGTCACCGGCCGCGGCGCCGTGGAAGAAGGTCTCATGGAGCACCTGCGGCAGGTCCCGCCGGGCGACGTCACCGCGGCGCAGGCTCTCCCGCACGGCGAGCAGCAGGCCGCAGACCATGTTGCTGATCCACCGGACGGGCAGGTCGGCGCGGAGCACCCCGGCGTGCTGCGCCGCCCGGTACAGCGCGATCTCCTTGGCCTCCAGCGCGTCGCTGCGCTCCCGCAGCTCGGGTACCTTGATCATCACGACGTCGGTGAGCGCGAAGTTGTACTCCTCCGCCTCGTCGATCAGCCCGATCAGCATCTCGCGCAGTGCCGCGGCGATCCGGGACGGGTCCCGTGAGGCGGCGGCCTCTTCGACTCCGGCCATGCCCTGGGTCCGCGCCCAGCGGTCCAGCGCGCGGTGGCCGAGGGCCAGCAGCAGCTCCTCCCGGCTGGCGAAGTGGCGGTGGAGCGTGGCGCGGCTCACCCCGGTCGCCTCGGCCAGCTGCGCCATCGAGGCCGCCGGGTCCTGGTTGAGGTGGTGGATCGCCGCGGCGATGATCTGATCGCGGCTCACGGCCATCAGACAACTCCGTATCTCTTGAGACATATCTGTCTCAAACAATACTTATTTGTGTCAAGTGGCCGCGAGCCGGAGAGAACTCTCCGCCGGGGCGCGGCAGATTGGTGGTCAGATACCAAGTGCTCGCCTCCGGCAGCGTTGCCGGATCGGTGGTGGCGATCACCAGGCGGTAGGGCTCGTCGGGGCTCCATGGTCCAAGGAGGCATCGGCCGCCCACCAGGTCTCGTGGCGGCCGTCGCAGAAACGGCGCTCCACGCGCGTCCAACCGGCAGGGTCGTCCGGACCGCACCAGGCCAGGACGCGGGCGGCGTCGACCGGGGTGGGATTGACATAGGCGAGCGCCCATGAGCCCGCGCGCCGGTTGAGCGCCAGCACATAGGCCAGCCCGAACCGACGCAGTTCGGCCCGGTAGTCGTCGTTATCGCCGTAGGCGCAGTCGGCCACCACGGCGGTAAAGGAGACTCCCGCCCGCTCCCGCCTGGTCCCCGGACGGACACCGGATCAAATCCGAGCTTGACTACGCCCGCGGGCCAGAGAAGACCTGGATCTACGGAGCCTTGCGGTCGTGCGACGGCCACGAGGTCATCATGACCGCCTCCTGTCGCAACAGCACCCACTACCAGCGGTTCCTGCGGTTGATCGAGAAGGCCAGCCCGACAAGCGAAATCGTGATCGTCGCGGACAACCTCTCCTCACACAACAGCAAGTCCACCCGTGAGTGACTGGAAGAGCACCCGCGAATCTCTCATGCGTTCATCCCAGTCGGCGCGTGCTGGCTCAACTTGCAAGAGGGCTGGTGGCGGATCTTCCGCAAGACCGCTCTGGCCGGGCAGTCCTTCGCCGACCCCGATGAGATCGCCGAAGTCACCAGGCTGGCCGCCGCTCAGCTCAATCGCCGAACCCGACCCTAAATCTGGGGCAGACCACATGCACCGACCCGCCTCTTACGCCACCGGTTTGTGTACTGCCTTTAATTAACGCAGCAGTGGAGGATGTCCTGACAGCCGAACAGACTCTGAACTCCTCACCGAGTAAATCCTTTTCATCACAGAAAAAGATCTTTACGCGACTTGCGGCTCATGTGATGATCACTCTGGTTTCAAACACTGCTTCGAAAGGCTGGAGTGAACAAATCATTATCGGCGTTCGGCTTACCCGGCCGGACGCGTCACCGCGTTGCCCTGATCGTCGCGGTGGCGCTGCCCATCTCGCTGATGGCCGCGCCCGCGACCGCCCAGGACCCCACGCCATCGCCGGCCACCGCCGGCGAACCGGCCACCGTCAGCGATCCGGCACAGGTCGCGCTGGCACAGGCCAAGAAGAACAACAAGCGCGTCGAGATCGAGGCGCTGCGCTCGGAAACCGCTACCTACTACGCCAACCCCGACGGCAAGACCCTACGCGCGGAGGTGTCGACCACTCCCGTCCGTGTGCAGAAAGACGGCATCTGGCAGCCGGTCGATCCGACTCTGGTCGAGAAGGACGGCGTCATCCAGCCCAAAGCCGTTACAGGGGACATCACCCTGTCCGCTGGTGGTAACACGGATCTGGTCAAGGTCACCGGCGACCGAGGGCCGGCCTCCGTCGCCGCCCCCGCCACTCTGCCGAAACCGCAGCTCAAGGGCAACACCGCCACCTACCCCGACGCTTATGGACCCGGCACCGATCTCGTCATCACCGTGACCCCGAGCGGGTTCCGGCAGGAGATCGTGATCCGCCAGCGCCCGGTCAAGGATCTCGCCTTCCGCATCCCCGTCCGCCTGCCCAAGGGCCTGACGTTCAGCACCGGCAAGAAGCCGACCCTGCTGGATGGCAGGGACAAGCAGATCGGCGAACTGTCCGCCGCGCCGATGGTCGACGCCACGGCCGCGAACAGCCCCGACACCGGGAAAATCGGCCAGGCCGCCGTCCGAGTGGACGGGGATACCGTGGTGCTCAGCGTTCCTGGCGGACCCGGCCATCACCTACCCGGTCACGGTCGAGACGGCCTCGGAGACCTGGGTCGGCACCGGAATCGACGGTGACACCCACGTCAGCCAGGTTCGCCCGGACGGAGAGCTCAACAGCACCCTCACTTGGATGCACGCCGGACGATCCCACAGCGGCACCCAGACCCACCGCGCCTACCTGCGCTTCAACATCCACGGCACCCCACTGGAAGGCGGCACCGTCGAGAACGCCGACCTGCGGATCTTCAACTACAACTCCCATGACTGCAGCGACACCGACAGTCCTGGCATCGAGCTGCGCCAGATCACCAGCGACTGGACCATGCAGTCGCTGACCTGGAGTAACCAACCCTCCACCACGATCAACGGCCACGTCGGCAACCGGGGCGCCTACGATGTTGACTGCCCCGAGGGCGAGGGGGAGCTCTACTACTCCATCGAGCAGATCGTCCAGGGGTGGATGAACGGTATCCCCGACCTGGGTGTCCGCCTCAGCTCCCCGATCGAGAGCGAGGCCCAGAACTGGCGTACCTACCGCACCTACGAGTACGGCGGTTACGACACCTACCCCTTCACTCCCCGTGGCCCGGTCCTGTTCATCGAGTACACGCCCGTACCGCGTGAGATCAAGGGAATCTTCATGCCCTATCAGGACACCGATCCGACAGGGGCGGAGATCGACGCCAACACGTCGATGTCAACGGGCGTGCAGACAGGGCCCGAGGTGACGGGTGAGGAAGCGACCGCCATGCGCGCGAACTCCCCGGGCTATTTCATGGAGGACACGACCTACGGGACCTGGATTCCCGATGACGCGACGACCGAGCAGGAATGGCTGGAAGCGATAGGTGCGGTCTATCCGAACGAGGGACCGTATCCGACGCCCACACCTACATCCGACCCGGATACCACACCACCAGCGGTGATCTCCACCGTCCCGGGCAGCGGTGCGGTAGACGTGCCCACGAGTACGTCGATCAGCGCCACTTTCGATGAGGTGGTCACCGGCGCCGAAATGGCGGTGAAGCTCCCCGGAGGTGTAACCGTCGTCGGCACGGCGGAGATGGACGCCACCGGCAGGGCCTTGATCTTCGTCCCTCGGCAGCCGTTGACCGCAGACACCGTGCACGCGGTCGAGGTGACCGGGGCCAAGGATGCCGCGGGTAACACGATGGCTCCGTACTCCTGGTCATTCATCACCGAAACGGGACCGCAAGGGCACTGGAGGTTCAACGAAGGATCCGGCGCCACGGCCGCAGACTCCTCAGGGCACGGACACGACGCGAGCCTGGGCGAGTCCACTACGTGGACCGCCGGCCGGAATGGAAGCGCCGTGACGAACCTGCCGACCGCGGTGAGCAAGACGTCCGCCTCGGCGGCACGAGAGATGTCGGCACGCATGCGTCTCCTCGCCTCTCAGGAGGCCGTGAAGCAGGGCAAGCCGGTGGAGGTCCGCTATGACACCACCGAGGTGAGCATCACTCATGCCATGCCGGATGGCTCGTTCAAGACGGAGATCGCGGTCGGCCCCATCAGGACGAAACAGGACGGCGTGTGGGTGCCGGTGGACACGTCCCTGGTGGACCGGGACGGCGTGCTGAAACCGAAGGCGATCAGCTCCGGCACCCTCGCGGAGATCTCTAAGGGTGGGACGGCACCATATGTCAGAACGGTCCAAGGCGGCGGCCAGGTCTCCGCGCTTTCGTGGCCGACTGCGTTGCCCGCGCCGGTGGTCGAGAAGAATGTCGCGACATATAGGGACGCGGCCGGCCCAGGCGCCGACCTTGTGATCACTGTTCTGCCGACCGGCATCCGGCAAGAGGTGGTCATGCGCAAGCGTCCGACCAAGCCGCTGGAGTTGCGGATCAGCCTAGCGAGCAGCGACCTGACTCTGTCCGAAGGCAAGAACGGAAGCCTGCTGCTGAAAGGCAGAGACCGAAAGGTGGTCGCCTCGGCGCCGCCGCCGATCATGCGGGACGACAGCGCGAAGGGGGTGCATGCCAAACGCACCGAGGTCAGCGCCGAGGTGGTCAACAAGGACGGCAAGGCCGAGATGGTGCTCAAGCCAGACCACGCGTTCCTGACCGCACCGGACACCACCTATCCGGTACGACTGGATGCGACGGTCACGCTGCCGATCAACACGGACGTCGCGGTAGGCACCGAGGACACCGCCAGCTCGCCCGCCTATCCGTCCGGCGATAACCTGCTGGCCGGCACCATGACGGGGGGCTACAAGTACCGAACGGTCCTGAAGTTCGACGCCGCAGGCCTGGTCGGCAGCACGGTGACCGACGCCAAGCTGGCGATGAACACCCTTGACGCCCCCTCCTGCGGCACCGCAGTCGGGGCGGGCATCCAGGTGCGCCGCCTGACCGGCACGTGGGATCCGGACAACCTGTACTGGGCCAACCTGCCGGCCTCCACCACGGAGGACGCCCAGACCAGCACCAAGGGCGTCAACCAGGAGTGCGACACCTGGCCAGACGCCATGGAGTGGAACGTCACCGGTATTACCCAGGACTGGGCCGCCGGCGCCGCCAACCACGGCTTGGTGCTGCAGGCGCCGTCGGAAACGAACGTCGACAACTACCGGGTGTTCACCTCCTCGGAGGACACCGAATTCAACAGAGTGCCGATGCTGACCGTCATCACCAACGGCCCGGCTTCCGCACCCACCGTCAACGCGCCGACGGCCACGCCGGCACAGGTCATCGACGGCACGACCATCATCGGCTCGCTTACTCCGCAGCTGGCCGTGACCGTTGCCGACGCCGTGGGCGGCAACCTGACCGGCGAGTTCGAAGTCGAGCACGACCCCGCGGCCACCGGGCAGGGCACCGGGCACATCTGGGCGGGCAGTTCTCCGGCCGTCGCCTCGGGTGGCCGGGCCACAGTCACCGTCCCTGCCGGGGAGCTCACCGACGGTTGGAAGGTGCGCTGGCGGGTCCGCGCGGTCAATGCCGCCGCGTCCACCGCATCTGCGTGGTCGGCGTGGCAGGCGGCGACCGTCGGGGTGGGGGGCACGAGTGTCGCGCCACTGGCGCAAAGCGCCGGACCCGTGCTGCGCACGGACCAGAGTTTCACCGTCGCCGCCTGGCTGCGCTGGAACGACAAGAACGGTGCCTATCGTGTTCTCGAACAGCGAGGAGCCAATGGCGCGTCGTTCAGCATCGGCAATGACCCCGACCACGGCCTGGTCTTCAGGTTGACGCAGGCGGACGAGAACGGGGCAGCGGTCGAGGGTGCGCTCTCCGGTGTGAAGCCGCCGGCCAACGAATGGTTCCACCTCGCAGGCGTCTATGATGCCGCAGCGAACAAGGTGACGCTCTATCTCAACGGCGACGAGATAAAAACCGCCCAAGTCGGCTTCCCCACTTGGAATGCGGGTGGTCCGCTGTACCTGGGCGCCGCCATGGTAGGCGACCTCGACGAGGTCCTCGCCTACCAGAAGGCCCTTTCGGCCGCGCAGATCGGCGCCATATACGCGGCCATCGGCAACCAGGCCGTGACCCGCTCCGCCGGTGCGGAGGGGAAAACCGCGACGGTGAACGCGGCGGCCGTCCGGAAGAAGTTCCCCTACGGGCACATATCCACTGATCTGTGCCGGCAGATTCCGCCCAACAGGCCAAGCGCCGTCGCCAACAGCGGTCCCTTCTCGCTCTGCTATTCCTATCTGGTCGGCGAGCGAGACATCAAGGGAATCCCGGGTGCCCAATGGGAGGCCGGAAGGTGGACGGCCCAATTGGTCATCGCCGTCCACTCGTACGTCGGGCACATGCACAACAAGTCGAACGCGACCAGGGCCCGGGCCAGCGATGTGCCCATCGGACGGTCCCTCGGCAGTCGCCAGATCAGAATGCAGATCAAGATGGGTCCCGTGAAGGCCACGGGATCCATGCTGGATGACTGGAACGACCGATGGATGCGCGTCTTCGCCGGATCGACGGGGTGCACCAGTGACGCCCCGGACGGCCTCTTTGACGAGGTGGGCGACTGGGCGGATGGAACCATCCGGGAGATCATTCTCGACAGGTCGGCGGATGACAACTCTCCCGATCCGCACAAGATCAGCTCGTGCTCGATCAATCCGAATGTCAGGTACACCACGCACGCCATGTGGGTCAAGGATGACCTGGGTAAGCGTCACACGTTCAGGTGCGACAGCTCGACGGAAATCAAGTCGTACACGGGAGGATGCGTCCTGACGACCCTCCGGCCGGTCCTCATCTTCGACGAGAACTACTCCAACGGAGTGTTCCACTCGCAACACGTCTGGACCGCGCTCTACAATTCACAGACAACCTATCCCAAAATAGGGAGCGGGCCACCGAAGAAAATACCAGGCGGTTTCCTGCCTCATCAGCCCTCGTGTGCTCTCACGTGCCTGAGGCGGTCCACGAGCGAGGCGGTGGAAAAGGCCAATCGTGATGTCGCGATCCCCGAATGCAGGAAGATCCGCGACTATCGCAGTCCGGACAGCTGCGACGAGTATCCCTTCGCCACGACCCACGAGGGGGCGGGCGGCAGAAACACGGGGTACAACTATTCGGTGGCCATCATTCCCAACACCGACAACTGCTCACAAGGCGGCGCGATGCGGGTGTGGTACGAGCGCAACCGCATTCTTGACTTCGACTCTTACTGGGTGGACGTCATCCGGCAGGGGCGAAACTCTCCGGAGAGTGGAGCACCGGGCATGGTCGCATACCACCCGACTCCCGACAATATGAACCTTGCCACCTGCACGATCGACGGCGTATCGTAGCGGCCGGTTGAATGGTACGGGACAGGCCTGCCCGTCCCGTACCATTCGTCATTTAGCTGCTACGGCCACGGTGAAGCGAGAAGAGTGTCCAGCTTTCCATTGTACAAGGAAACGATCCGCTCGGTATTCGAGAATCCGGCCTGTCTCACCTGGGTGCACAGCGAGAATATCCGTGACGTCGTTCAGGCGTTCGGTGGGCAACCGGAGCAACTCGCCGAAGGCGGCTTCGACGACCTGTACGAGTCCTATGAGCTGGATAACGACGAGGCCATTGTTCTCATAACCCAGTCGCCCGGCTGGTTCCTGGCCGTTGAATTCACCAAGTACATGGGCGCCCGCCGTGACGTACTCCGGCGTCTGTCAGCCGGAGGTGAGGCCCTGACCCTGGCGTGGACCATCGAACTTGACGCCACCTTCGCATACGCGGCCGACGGGAAGCTGGAGAGCGTCTTCGACCCGGTTCGGCAGGGCACCACGGCCGCCGAGCCAGAGTACCTGGCCTGGGCACAGGCCTACGGTGTTACGGCGGAGCAGTGGCGGGACGACTGGCTGGCCGCGTCGTTCGCCCTCGCCGAACAGATCTCCGGCCTGCGCGTCGACCAGACGTGGAAAGAGCGAACACACCTGGTGCTCAGCATCGAACGGCAGGAAGCCGGCGAGCCGGCCGCGAGACCCCCGTTAGCGTTGAAAGAGGAAATGTGGGAGCTGGTCATGCGCCATCCACGCGTCGCGGCCATCGCAGCGAACCCCTCGGAGGACGATTTCACGGAAATGTCGCTGATCGCGTCCGAGATGGTCGTGCGTGCCGCCGGACTGGAGGGTCCTGACATCGACGAAGCCCTGAACGCCATCGGGGCTGGCCGTCACGGGGAATCCGTACGAGCGCTGAACGACCGCCTTTTGACGCTGTCCGACGGCTTCCGGCGACGGGCCGCCGAGGTCATGGACGAGAACGCGAATGCCGGGCTGCCTGATCCGGACACCGATTGGGGCCGGTTCCTGATGAAGCATCACGCGCTGAAAACGCTGGCCGCCCCGCTGGCGATGGATCCGTATCCGGGTTGCAAGGCGGCGATCAGGCAAGCGCGGGAAGTCGTCGTCGGCCAGCGGAGGCAGAACGATAACTATCGTTTACTGAAGGCGATGGAGAACATCGCCTTCTACATGTTCAACGGCCATAATCCATGAACACCCGGTAGTACTTCGTCAGGTCGGTTTGATCGTGTGGTCGTCGGTGCATGCCGACGCCTGTGAATCTTGAGGAGGCGGAGCATCTCCGGGGGACCTCAGTGGGTTCGTCGCGGAGGTGTTCGCCTCGCTGGCGCGCAAGGGCCGACGGCGATGGAGGATCTGCTCCCTGCGCGCGCTGATGCCAGATAGGCGGCGTAAGCCGACCCAGTCGATGGCCGATCAGCTGCCGGATGGCAACAGCGGGTCCTGCAGCGGTTCGCCAGCCAGTCGCCCTGGAAAGATGCGTCCGTGCTGCGGGCGATCACCGCCACGAAGACCGAGGCGATCGGCCCGGAGGCGTGGGTGATCGTGTCCGCCGACGCCGGATACGGCCAGTCGGCCGCCTTCCGGCACGCCTTGCGCATCCGGGACCTGGAATACATCCCCCCGGTACGGGGGTGAGACCGCTCACACGGATGAGGCCGAACCGATCACCTCGGCGTGCTCCAGGTGAGCCCTACCGGGAAGATCACCCGCGCTTTGGCGGCCGCGGACGCCAGGGGCAGCACAGCTTGGGACGGTGCGCTCCCGCGGAAACCCTGCCGGTCGAGAGACCCGCGGGACAGGAGGAGTCGGCCGGCTACTGGCTCACCAGCCTGCCGGCCGACACTCCGATCCACCGCTCGGTACGGCTCGCCAAGATTCGCTGACGGACCGAGCACGACTACCACGAGATGAAGCACGGCCTGGGTCCGGACCACGGCGAAGGCCGCACCTGGCGCGGCCGGGCACCACCACGTCACCCTCGTCACCGCCGCCCATGCCTTCCTCCCCTGGCACCGCCTGGCCCCCAAAGGCCCTCTCGTCGGTCTGATCCTCTATCAAGTCCTCAGGGGCATGTAGGACTTGCCGAGGTGCTGGACCGGCACATGCCCTACCTGCCACCGCCGACTACCCGCCCGGACAGCGGCACAACAACACCCGCTCGGCTCAACCCAACGAAGCACTCCTAGGAGAGGACCCCGTCGACCCGGCGGGGGATGCCCAGCGGGTTGTCGTCGCGGAGCGCGGGCGGGAGGAGCTCGGCCGGCCAGCCCTGATAGGTCGTGGGAACCAGCCACCTGCGGATCGCGGCGGCGCCGACCGAGGTGTGGGCGGCGGCGGTGCTGGCGGGCCAGGGGCCGCCGTGGTGCATGGCCCAGCGGACCGCGACACCGGTCGGCCAGCCGTTCCAGATCAGCCGGCCCGCCTTGCGCAGCAGCACCTCGGCGAGCGCGCCCGCCTCGCCGGGGTCGGTCGCGTGGATCGTCGCGGTCAGCGACCCGTCGAGCCGGTCGAGGACGGCGGGCAGCTCCGCCGGGTCGCCGTAGACCACCACGATGGCCGCCGGGCCGAAGCACTCCTCGGCTATCTCGGGCAGGCCCGCGGCGAACGCCGGCAGGTCGGTGACGAACACCTGCGGCGTCACCGCGAACGCCCCCTCGCCCGGCTGCCCCTCGGCCAGGGAGGTGAGCTTGCCGAGCCTGGTCAGGCCGCGCAGGTAGCCGCCGTGCATGCGCTCGGTCAGCATCGGCCCGCCGGTGGTCGCGGCGACCGCCTCGGTGAGGGAGGTCAGCAGCTCGACGTCGTCGGGGACGAACACCAGGCCGGGGTTGGTGCAGAACTGGCCGACCCCGAGGGTGAGCGAGGCGGCGAACCCCTGGGCGAGGCCGTCGCGGGCTGCCGAGGGCAGTACCACGACGGGGTTGACGCTGCCCAGCTCGCCGTAGAACGGGATGGGGTCGGGACGCTCGTTGATGAGCTCCTGGATGGCCTTGCCTCCGGGGATGGAACCGGTGAACCCGACGGCCGACACGGACGGGTGCCGGGCCAGTCGCTTGCCGGCGTCGAGCCCCCGGACCAGGCCGAGAAGCGCCGGGTCGGGCAGGGCACCCCGGATGACCTCCCACGACAGCTCCGAGGTGCGCGGGTGGCCGTCGTGGGCCTTGACCACCACCGGGCACCCGGCGGCCAGCGCGGAGGCGGTGTCGCCGCCCGCGACCGAGAAGGCGAAGGGGAAGTTGCTCGCCGCGAAGACGCCGACCACGCCGGGCAGCGGGTGGTTCATCCGTCGCAGGTCGGGGACGGGCGGCTGGTCCGTCGCGTGGTCGATGACGGCCTCCAGGTAGCCGCCGTCACGCAGCACCTGGGCGAAGAGGCGGAACTGCCCGGCGGCCCGGGCCACCTCACCGCGCAGCCGGGTCTCGCCCAGGGCCGTCTCGGCGTCGGCCGCCTGCCAGAGCTCCTCGACGTTCGCCTCCAGCGCCGCCGCGACCGCGTCGAGCACCGCGGCCCGATCGGCGGACCGCCAGGCCGGGCCCGCCGCCCGAGCCGCCTCGACGATCGCGTCGACCTCGTCGTCCGAGGTCAGGGGGAACGGGTCTCCGAAGGACTCGCCGGTTCGGGGGTTGAATGAGTGGATCAACGAAAGAGCCTTTCATCACCGTCTACGGCCACGCCGACGCGTGCGGAACCACCCCCATACGGTACGACTTTCCGCGACGATGGCTGGATTCAACCCGAAATGCGAGACACCTCCCTCACCCGTTCCGGCGATCGCCGGGCGCCATGAAGACGGGCGCCATGAAGACGGCTCGGACGGCGATCCGCCGGGACAGGGGCTCCGGCCACGGCTCCCGGCCGGGACGTCAACGGACCACCGCCGCTGAAGATCAGGAGGAACCCCGTCAGGCCCCGGCCGTCCGGGCGGCCTCGGCGACCTCGCGGGCCCAGCGGTAGTCGGCCTTGCCCGCCGGGGAGCGGACCATCTCGTCGACGAAGGCGAAGGTCCGGGGCACCTTGTAGCCGGAGATGCTCCTGCGGCAGTGCGCGTCGAGCTCCTCGGCCGACGGCGTCGCGCCGGGGCGGAGCTGGATCACGGCGGCGACCCGGTTGCCCCACCGCTCGTCCGGGATACCGGTCACGACCGCGTCGAAGACCGCCGGGTGGCCCTTGAGGACCGCCTCGACCTCCTCGGGGAAGACCTTCTCCCCGCCGGTGTTGATGCACACCGAGCCCCGGCCGAAGATCGCGATGGTCCCGTCCTCCTCGACCTTGGCGATGTCGCCGGTGAGCAGCCAGCGGACGCCGTCCTTGTCGGTCACGAAGGTGCGGGCGGTCTTCTCCCCGTCCTTGTAGTAGCCGGAGGCGATGCGACCGGTCTTGGCGACCGTGCCCAGTTCGCCCGAGCCGGGCTTGACCGGTTCCAGGACCTCGTTGAGCACGGCCAGGTTCGCGGTGGGATTGGCCTGGTACCGCAGGCCCGACTCGGGGGACGAGCCCGGGACCGCCGAGGCGGTGTAGCCCGACTCGGTGGAGCCGAAGCTGTCGAGGATCATCCGGCCGGGCAGCAGTTCCTGCAGGCGGTCGCGGACGGAGCCGGTGAGGATCGCACCGGTGGAGCTGAGCACGAGCAGCGACGACAGGTCATAGGCGCCGGTGGCGATCTCATCGGCCAGCGGGCGGGCCATCGCGTCCCCGGTGATGTTGATCGTCAGGACCCGCTCCCGGTCGACCGTCCGCAGCACCTCGGCCGCGTCGAACGTGCGGACGTACGCCATCGTGCCGCCCAGCCACCAGGTGATGAAGGACGCCATCTGGGCGGCGCCGTGCATCAGCGGGGCGGCGGCCAGCATGGTCATCTCTCCGGAGGCGACGGCCGCCTCGATCACCTCGTGCGGGGTGGCGCGCGGCTCGCCGTAGGGGTTGCCGCCACCGAAGGCGAAGAACAGGTCCTCGGTCCGCCACATCACGCCCTTGGGCATGCCCGTCGTGCCACCGGTGTAGATGATGTACAGGTCGTCACCCGACCGCGGGGGGAACCCGCGCGTCTCCGGCTGCCCGGCCAGCGCCTCCTCGTACGGCACGGCGCCCCCGACCCGGGACGGGCCGCCCACCGCGATCAGGTGTCCCAGCTCGGGGGCCCGCGGGGCGACCGCCGCCACCCGGTCGTCGAACTCCACGTCGAACAGCAGAGCCACGATGTCGGAGTCCCGGTACAGGTAGAGCAGCTCCGCCTCGACGTAGCGGTAGTTCACGTTGACCGGCACGGCCCGGATCTTGAGGGCGGCCAGCAGCCCGGCGACGTACTCGATGCCGTTGTACAGGTGCAGGCCCACGTGCTGCCCGGCCCGCACGCCGCGGCCTTCGAGGTGGTGGGCGAGCCGGTTGGCGTGCGCGTCCAGTTCGGCGTAGGTCATGCGGCGGTCGCCGCAGACGACGGCGACGCGCTCCCCGATGGCGTCCGCGAGGCCCTCGAACAGATCTGCGTGGTTGAACTCCATCGAACCCCTCCGGGGGAATCAGGGTTTTTCGCTGCCGACCATCCACATCGCGAAGAACTGCGCGCCGCCTCCGTAGGCGTGCCCCAGGGCCCGCCGGGCCCCGTCCACCTGGTGCTCGCCGGCCATCCCCCTGACCTGGAGCGCCGCCTCGGCGAACCGGATCAGCCCGGAGGCGCCGATGGGGTTGCTCGACAGCACGCCGCCCGAGGGGTTCCACGGGATGTCGCCGTCCAGGGCGGTCGCCCCCGACTCGGTGAGCTTCCAGCCTTCCCCCTCCGCGGCGAAGCCCAGGTTCTCCAGCCACATCGGCTCGTACCAGGAGAAGGGCACGTAAACCTCGGCCACGTCGATCTCCCGCCGCGGGTCGGTGACGCCGGCCTGCCGGTAGACGTCCGCCACGCAGTCCTTGCCGGCCTGCGGGTTCACCGTGTCGCGGCCGGCGCGGAAGATCGGCTCGGAGCGCATCGCCGCACCGAGGACCCAGGCGGGGGCACTGCCGGTGGTCTTGTGCTCGGCGGCCAGGACCATCGCGCAGGCGCCGTCCGAGGACGGGCAGGTGTCCAGGTAGCGGATCGGCTCCCAGAGCATCGGGGTCGACTCGACCATCTCCAGGGTGATGCCGGGGATCTTCAGGTGGGCGTACGGGTTCCGCAGGGCGTTGCGCCGGTCCTTGACCGCGACCAGGTGGCCGACGTGCCCGGGGGCGCCGGAGCGGCGGATGTACTCACGGATGTGCGGGGCGAAGTAGCCGCCCGCGCCGACCACGAGGGAGGCGCTGAACGGCAGGTGCGTGGAGAGCGCCCAGGTCGCGTTGGACTCGGACTGCTTCTCGAAGGCCACCACCAGCACCCGGTCGTGCACGCCGCCCTGGATCAGCGAGGCGCCGACCAGCGCCGTGGACCCGCCGACCGAGCCCGCGGTGTGCACCCGCATCATCGGCTTGCCCGCGGCGCCCAGCGCGTCCGCCAGGTAGGCCTCGGGCATCATCACGCCCTCGAACAGGTCGGGCGCCTTGCCGATGACGACCGCGTCGATGTCCTTCCAGGTCAGGTCCGCGTCCTGGAGCGCGCGCAGCGCCGCCTCGCGGACCAGCCCGGCGATGGAGACGTCGTGCCGCTTGGTCGTGTAGCGGGTCTGGCCGACGCCGATGACCGCGCAGGGATTGCCGCTCATGGCCGCTCACCACTCCTCGTTCGCCCCGCGGGCCGCTCACTCCGCCGCGCGGCCCGCTCCGCCCGCCGCACCGGGGTCGTTCCCGCTCCCGGCCGCTCACCGTTCCCCGCTCGCCCCGCGGGCCGCTCACTCCGCCGCGCGGCCCGCCCGCTCGCCGCGCCGGGGTCGCTGCTGTTCACGATCAGGCCTCCATCACGGTGACGAGGTTGTGCTGGAGGCAGGGGCCGCTCGCGGCGTGCGCGACGGTGCGGCCCGCGGTGCCGTCCAGGATGCGCTGGGCGGCCTCGCCGATCCTGATGAGGCCGGTGGCCATGACCGGGTTCGCGGCGAGGGGGCCGCCGCTCGGGTTGACGGCCGTGCCCTCCGGCAGTTCCAGCGCCTCGCGCAGGATGATCTCCTCGTGGCTGAACTGGGCGTGCAGCTCGGCCACGTCGACGTGACCCTTGCCGACCCCCGCCGCTCGTGCGGCATCGGCGGCGGAGGTCGACCGGGCAAGGTTTCTCATGCCCAGGTAATGCGGTTCTATGCGGTGGGCGATGCCCCGGATCCACGCCGGGTTCTCGCACAGCTCCCGGGCCAGGTCCCCGGCGGCCAGCACCACCGCGGCGGCGCCGTCGGTGATCGGCGCGATGTCGTACGGCCGCAACGGGTCGACCTCGGGCTCCTCCCCCTCCGGGTCCGGCAGGTCGAGGGCGTGGGGGTTGGCCCGGCCGTCGCGGCGGCTGCGTCGTACGATCTCGTCCAGCGCCGCGCGGTCCGCGCCCACCGCGCGGGCCTGGAGCGCGGCGAAGGAGACCTGGTCGAGCCCGAGGGGGGCCAGGTAGTACGGGTCGAGCTGGAGCGTCATGATCTCCCGCAGGTCGCCCTGGGAGGACTTGCCGAACCCGTACACCAGGGCCGAGTCGACGTCGCCGTGCTGGAGCCTGACCCACGCCTCGTACAGCGCCCAGGCGGCGTCCATCTCGACGTGGCTCTCCGAGATCGGCGGCCACGCGCCGAGCGCGTCGAGCGCGGACACGAAGGAGAACGGCGCGCCCGCCAGGTAGTCGCACGACCCCGAGCAGGTGAAGCCGAACCTGCGCAGCCCCGTCTTCGCCCTGACCTCGTCCAGCGCGGGCAGGATCAGCTCGGGCTCGCTCGGCCCCTCGTCCACGGCGCTGTGCCGGGTCTGCGCGAACGCGACGACCGCTATGTCCCGCATCTACAGCTCCGCATCCGGCTCGCCGGTTGGGGCGAACCACTTGATGTTCGACATCGACGGCGTCCGTTCCTCCGCGGGGACCCACACGGCCCGCACCCGCATGCCCTGCCGCACCTCGTGCGCCGGGACCCCGCCGACCAGAGCGATCATGGGGGTGTCCGAGCCGTCGAGCAGGATGTACGCCGAGACGAACGGCACCTCGGGGGCGCGGGGGTCGGGCAGGTTGTTGATGGCGAAGGTCGTGATCGTGCCGGTGTCGGGGAGCCCGACCTCCTCGGTGATCGCCACGCCGCACTCGGGGCAGGAGAGCCGGTAGGGCACGTAGACCTTGCCGCAGGAGCCGCACCGGCAGCCGACGAAGACGCCGGCGGCGATCCCCTCCAGGAAGCGGGCCAGCGCCAGGCCCGGCTTGACCCGGTACTCGGTGCGGACCTCCGAGACGATCCTGGCGACCTCCGGGACGAAGCTCTCGATGTCGGTGATGTGCCCGGTGCGCCCGGCCCGCCAGCGCGGGCGGACCCGCAGTCCGGGCCGCATCGCCTTGACGTCTCCGGCGTCGACCACGTGCACGAGCGAGGTGTCGGCGCCGTCCAGCCGGATCAGCGCCCAGGCGAACGGCCGGTCCAGCGGGTGGCCCTTGCGGGGGGCGCGCACCCAGGCCCAGCTCTCGACGGTCCCGGCGGGGCCGACCTCGACGAACTCCCCGGTGACGGCGTCGCCGGTCTCCGGGTCGTACTCCAGCGGCGGCACCAGCGTCCGCCCGGCGGCGGTGCGGACCCCGACGAGGCGCCCGTCCCGCAGCTCGGTGAGGAAGCGCCCGATCACCGGGCCCGTGGTGCGCGTGTACCCGCCGGGGAACTCCAGCACGTGCTCGGCCTGCGTGTGCCGCACGTCCGGCGTCATCGGCGCCTCCCGGATCCCGCGGTTCGACTAGATCGCACGGTCGTGTCCCTCCCAGTACGGGTCGCGCAGCTTGCGTTTGAGGAGCTTGCCGTTGGGCTCGCGCGGCATCTCCGCGATGAAGTCGATGGACCTGGGCCACTTCATCTTCGCCAGGCGGCCCCTGAGCGAGTCGAGGATCTCCGCGGCCAGCTCGGGCGAGGGGACGACGCCCGGGGCCGGCTCGATCACGGCCTTGATCTGCTCGCCCCACTCGTCGTCGGGGATGCCGAACACCGCCACGTCACCGACCTTGGGGTGGACCATCAGCTCGTTCTCGATCTCGGCCGGGTAGATGTTGGCCCCACCGGAGATGATCATGTCGGCCTTGCGGTCGCAGAGGAAGAGGAAGCCCTCCTCGTTCAGGTAGCCGACGTCGCCGACGGTGAAGTGGTCCCGCAGGCGGGCGGCCTCGGTCTTGGCCCTGTCGCCCTTGTACTCGAAGGCGACGCCCAGCATCTTCATGTAGATCGTCCCGGGGGTGCCGACCGGGACGGGCTCCAGGTTCTCGTCGACGATGAGCAGCTCGCTGATCGGCCAGGCGGTGCCGACGGTGCCGGGGTACTTCTTCCAGCCCTCCGGGGTGGCGATGGTGCCGCCGCCCTCGGTCGCCGCGTAGTACTCGTAGATGCAGTCGCCCCACCACTCGAACATCGCCCACTTGACGGGGACCGGGCAGGGGGCGGCGGCGTGGATCATCCACCGCAGCGAGGACAGGTCGTACTTCGCCTTCACCTCGTCGGGCAGCGCGAGCAGGCGCTTGAAGTGGGTGGGGACCATGTGGGAGTTGGTGACGCGATGCTTCTCGCAGAGCCGGAGCGTCTCCTCGGCGTCCCACTTGTCCATGTAGACGAGTGTGTGGCCCATGTGCAGGGCGGTCCCGCCGAACTGGGTGACCGCGGTGTGGTAGTTCGGGGAGGTGACCAGGTGGACGTTCTCCTTGCCCGGGGTGATGCCGAACAGGGTGAGCAGGAACGTCATCAGCTCGGCGGCGTCGTCCGGGTCGAGGCCGCTCAGTGGGCGCCGCACGCCCTTGGGCTTGCCGGTGGTGCCGGAGGTGTAGTGCATGGTGGCGCCGGCGGTGCGGTCCTCGGGGGTGGTGGCGGGCCGGCCCTCGGTCAGCTCCGCGACGGGCCGGGCCCCCGCCACGTCCCCGAACGCGAAGACGCGGTCGGGGGCGATGCCCGACTCCGCGGCGCCGCGCAGTCCCTCCTCCGCGTGGCGTTCGTGGACGAAGAACGCCCGGGCCTCGCTGTCGGCGACGATGTAGCCGATCTCTGGGCCGGTGAGATGCCAGTTGATCGGCGTGTAGTACCACCCGGCCTGGAGGGCGGCCAGGTAGAGGACCAGGCCGTCCGCGCCGTTGGGTACGAGCCCGCAGATGCCGTCGCCGTTCCGCAGGCCGAGCTCTCGCAGGCCGTGGACGAGGCGGTTGGCCCGGGCGAGCAGGTCCCCGGCGCGGTGTTCGGTGCCGTCCGGGTCCACGGCGGCGATCCAGTCGGGGTCCGCCTGCGCCAGTCTCCAGAAACCGAGCGTGCCCATCGGAAATCCTCTCTGCTCGAAAGGCCCCCGGATCGCCGGAGTGAATCACGTTCTCGATTTCGCGACAAGATCTGGCGGCACGGGAGGGATGGAACAAGAATCTGTTCTTGTACGCATGGGCAGACTAACCCCGGGAGGCATACCGAGCAAGCGCTTGATTCAAATCATGGCCGCGGGATGCGGCGGCCCCCTCCGCCACCTAGGATCGCCTAACAAGCGCTTGCTAAAAAGGAGGTCGTCCGTGGAGCTTCTGCCGATCAGCACCCCGCACTGCCGGATCGAGCGCGGCGGGCACGTCGTCGTCGTCACCATGGACCGCCCGGAGGCGAGGAACGCGCTCTCCTCGGACATGCTGGTCGGCCTGGCCGACGCGTGGTCGTACGTCTCGGCGGAACCCGAGGTCCGCGTGGCCGTGCTCACCGGCGCGCACGGGACGTTCTGCGCGGGCGCCGACCTGAAGGCCATGGGCTCCCCATCCGAGGACCCCCGGGTCAGGGAACGGGCGGCGGCGATCCCCGACTACCACTGGAAGGGCCTGCTCCGCGACTCCGGCGCGCTGCCGACGAAACCGATCGTGTGCGCGGTCGAGGGGTACGCCGTCGCGGGAGGCACCGAGCTGCTCGTCGGCACCGACCTGCGCGTGGTCGCGGAGTCGGCGACCCTCGGCCTGTTCGAGGCGCGTCGCGCGCTGTTCCCGATGGGCGGTTCCGCGATCCGGCTCCCGCGCCAGATCCCGTACGCCTTCGCCATGGACATCCTGCTGACCGGCCGCGCCGTCACCGCCGCGGAGGCGCTGAGCATGGGCCTGGTCAACCGGGTCGTCCCGGACGGCCGGGCCCTGCCGGTCGCCCTGGAGATCGCCGGGCAGATCGCCGAGTGCGGGCCGCTCGCCGTCCGGGCCATCCTCCGCGCCTACCGCGAGACCCTCGGCCTGCCCGAGGAGGAGGCGCTGAAGGTCTCCGACGCCATCGGCTGGCCGGTGATCGGCTCCGAGGACGCCAAGGAGGGCTCACGCGCCTTCCGGGAGAAGCGCCCGGCGGTCTACCGGGGCGCGTAGCCCCGCCCCCGGCGGCGTCCGGACACCCCGGACGGCCACCCGGCGGCGCTCCGGGTGGCCCGGGTCACCGGCACTCCGGCGCGGATGCCGCGCGCCCGGCAGACCGCGGGCAGCGCGTTCCTGCCGCCGGCCACGCAGGCGTGACGCTCCCGCCGCGCCACCGGACCACCGCGCCGGACACGGCCGGCACGGTGACCGCGGGCTCGTCGCGGCCGGCGACACCAGGCGTCCTGATCCGCCGATGCGGGCTTCATGAAGCTTATTGCATGCAATCCTTGCCGTTAACCTCACCTGCAGCCTGGTATCCACCTCGTTTGGAAACAAGATGGACATGATTGCATGCTATTAATGGTCCATCCTGGACAACGGTCCGGTGTTGCAGGAGGGGAACCGGCATGACAGTTCTTGTCTCGGGCGCGAGCATCGCAGGCCTGAGTGTCGCCCACCAGCTCGCGGCGAGGGGCCACGAGGTGACCGTCGTGGAGCGTGCGCCCGCTCTGCGCAGGGCGGGCTCTCCCATCGACGTCCGTGGCGAAGCACTGCGTGTGGCTGCCGAGATGGGCATTCTGCGGCGTGTCCACGAGGAGCGCGTCGTCAACAGCGGGCGCACGCTGTTCACGACCTTCGTCGACGCGACCGGTTCACCCGTGGCGGCGCTGCCCAACGCGGAGGCGAGCGACTCCGACGGGGACATCGAGATCGCACGGGACCGCCTCGTGGACATCCTTCACGAAGCGATCGGTGACCGGGCGGAGTTCGTGTACGGCGACTCGGTGACTTCGGTGCGGCAGAGCCGTGACGGCGTGGAGGTCGCGTTCGCGAGCGGAGCCGGGCGCAGGTTCGATCTCGTCATCGGTGCGGACGGGATCCATTCCACGGTTCGCCGCGCGGTGTTCGGCCCCGAGCACGAGTTCCGGCGGCACCTCGGCGTGTACTTCTCGATCGTGGACCTGCCCACCGGTTCGGGCGTCTACGGCGAGAGCCTCACGTACAACTCCCCGGGCAAGATGGCGGGGATCTCGGACTTCGGCACCCGCACACTGGGATTCCTCGCGTTCCGGAGCCCTGAGGTGGCCTACGACCACCACAGCCTGGACGAGCAGAAGCGGCTCATTCAGGACGCTTTCGCGGCGGAGAACGGCTGGCGTGTCGGGGAGTTGCTCGACGCCGTGCGGGAGGCGTCCGATCTGTATTTCGACTCGGTGAGCCAGGTGCACATGCCGTCCTGGTCATCCGATCGGGTCGTCCTCGTCGGAGACGCGGCACACGCGGCCGCGCTCTTCTCGGGCCGAGGTACGTCCCTCGCGATGCTCGGCGCGTCACTGCTCGGGGAGGAACTCGGAGCGGCGAACCGGCCTGCCGACCATGCCGCGGCGTTCACCGCGTACGAGCGTCGCCTCCGCCCGCACGTCGAGCGGGCGCAGGCCGGTGTCCCCGAGGCGAGAGACCTGCTGGTGCCGTCGACCGCCGCCGAACTCGCCGCCCGCAACTCGCGGTTCCCCCTGCTCGCCGCGTGAGCTCCCACGTCGCGACGTCTCCCGCGAAGCACGCCCGGACCGGTTTGATGCTCGCGTTGACGTTCTCCACCGGTGTCATCGACGCGGTCGGATACCTCGGGCTCGACCGTGTCTTCACCGGGAACATGACCGGCAACATCGTGATCCTCGGCATGGGACTCGCGGGTACCGACGACCTCCCCGTCACCGGTCCGGTCATCGCACTGGCCGGTTTCCTCGCGGGCGCCGTGCTCGCCGGCCGAGTCGCACGTGGCGCCCATCCGGGCTGGAGCGCGCGCACGACCTGGCTCCTGCTCGGCGTCGCGGTGCTTCTGGCGGCGAGTGCGGTGCCGGGCCTGGTCAGCCCGGCGGTGACCGGAGCGTGGCGGGACCCGGTGACCGCGACGCTCGGTGTGGCGATGGGTGTGCAGGCGGGCGCCGCCCGTACCGCCGCCGTCAAGGACGTGACCACCGTTGTCGTGACATCGACGCTGGTCGGGCTGGCTTTCGACGCCCGGTTGGCCTCCGGCGCGACGCAGCCGTGGCTCAGGCGGCTGCTCGCCGTCGCCCTCATCGGTGCGGGAGCGCTGGCGGGTGCGCAGCTGCTGAGAATTCACTTCAGTCTCGGATCGGCGCTCGCCGCGCTCGTCACCGTAGCGGTCGCGCTGACCGGAGAACGCCTGCGGCGGGCGGAGCACCGTGTTCGCGTCCCCATCGCACACCTTCCCAAGGACAGGGCCAATGAAATCTTCTGAGATCACGCTCTCGAACGGGCTCCGCCCAATGATCATCGACACCGTGACCGGGACGCCCCTGCTGCTCCTGCACGGCGCCGAGAGCGGGGCCGGTCAGTACGACGACCTCATCCAGGCGCTTCCCGCCTCGATCCGATCGATCTCGTTCGACCAACGGGACACCGCGGACACCGGCGACGGCTCCGGGGGTGCCGGGCAACCCTATGACCTGGGCGACATCGCGGACGACGCCGCAGCGGTCCTGGACGCGCTGTCCCTCGCGCGAGCGCACGTACTGGGAACATCGTTCGGCGGCGCCGTGGCGCAGCACCTGGCCCTGCGGCACCCCGAGCGCGTCCGGTCGCTCATTCTGGTGGCGACCACCGCTTCGTCGGCGCCTGTGCGGGCGTACCTCGCTCGGAGCGACTCGATGACCGCGGACGAGCGGCGGCAGTGGACGCTCGACGGTGCCGTCAGCCCTGCCGGTCAGCGCGACGCCGCCCTCGTCGAGCGCGTACGCGCCGGCCTCGTCGAACGGGCACCCGACCAGCGCGCCCGACGCCTCGGCGCCCTCGCGACACACGACACCACCGCGGAGGTGGGCCGGATAGCGGCTCCGACCCTTGTCATCCACGGTGACGACGATCCGGTCATGCCCCTCTCCTCGGGAGAGTTCCTCGCGACGACGATTCCGGGGGCCGACCTGGCGATCATCGAGGGCGGACGCCACGCGTTGGCTTTCGAGTACCGCTCACGGGTCGCCGAACTGGTCCGGACGTTCGTCGAAAAGCACGACGACGGCAGCTGAAGCCCGCTGCCGCTCGCCTGCCGAGTGCAATCGTGGCCGTCGAATCATGGAGGTGCAGGTTCACAACATGTCACAGGCAATCTTCGGGCCCGCCGACCGTTTCACCACACGACCGACACTGCGGGGACGACGGGGCATGACGGCCTCGACGCACTGGCTCGCCACCGGTGCGGCGCAGAGCGTCCTCGAACGCGGGGGGAATGCGTTCGACGCGGCTGTGGCAGGCTGCTTCGTCCTGCACGTCGCCGAGCCCCACCTGAACGGGCCGGGAGGCGACCTGGTCGGGCTCGCGGCCGTCGCAGGCCGGCGCCCGCGCGTCCTCGCCGGCCAGGGTCCGGCGCCGGCCTCGGCGTCCATCGCCCACATGCGTGCCCTCGGACTGACCTCGGTTCCCGGCGCGGGAGGCCTGGCCGCGGCCGTCCCCGGCGCCGTGCCCGCGTTGCTCGTGCTCCTGCGCGACCACGGCACGTGGGATTTCACCGACATCGTCGAGTACGCGATCGACTACGCGTACAACGGGGTTCCCGTGGACGCCCGCTGGGCGGACATTCTCACCACGGTCGAGCCACTGTTCCGGGAGCACTGGCCGTCGTCCTACGCACTGTGGATGCCCGAGGGCCGGGCACCTCGGGCCGGTGACATCGTGACGAACCCGCAGTGGGGCCGGACGCTCGAACGGCTCGCCGACGCATCACGCGAAGGCGCGAACCGCCGGGAGCGGCTCGCACGCGTACTGGCGGAATGGCGCGAGGGGTTCGTCGCACGAGAGCTGGTGCAGTTCCTGTCGGCCCCGCATCGGCACGCCGACGGCGGCGACTACGCGGCCGTTCTCACGGAAGCGGACCTCCGCTCGTACGACGCGACGTGGGAACAGCCCGCGATGTACTCCTTCCGCGGCGTCGACGTCGTCAAGTCGGCCGCGTGGGGGTCGGGACCGGTCCTGCTGCAGGCCCTCGCGATCCTGTCCCACTTCCCCGACGAGGAGTTGGACCCTTCCACGGCGCTCGGCGCGCACCTGATCACCGAAGCGTTCAAACTCGCCTTCGCCGACCGCGAGGCGTACTACGGTGACTCGCGGGGGGACGTCCCGCTCGCCACGCTCCTCAGCGAGGAGTACGCCCGGGAACGCGCGGCGCTGATCGGCAACACGGCCAGCGACGAGTGGCGCCCCGGCGTCATCCCCGGCTATACCGCCTTCCTTCCGGCACTGCACACGGCGGCCGGGGCGG
Source organism: Streptosporangium fragile (assembly GCF_039534445.1). NCBI lineage: Bacteria > Bacillati > Actinomycetota > Actinomycetes > Streptosporangiales > Streptosporangiaceae > Streptosporangium > Streptosporangium fragile. The sequence goes on from NZ_BAAAVI010000049.1 coordinate 39,154, forward strand.
AAGGGGCGGGCACCGGCGAGCCGACCGTGCGCGCGTCAGGGGAGACGCGCGGCGACACCTGCCACATCGACGTCGTCGACGACGAGGGGAACATCGCCGGCATCACCCCGTCCGGTGGCTGGCTGCAGTCCTCCCCGGCCGTGCCCGGGCTCGGCTTCTGCGCCGGCACCCGATTGCAGATGACATGGCTGGACGAGAGTGCACCGGCGGCGCTCCGTCCCGGAAAGCGGCCTCGCACCACCTTGTCGCCGACCATGCTCGTGCGCGACGGCGAGGTGGTGGAGGCGCTCGGAACTCCTGGTGGCGATCAGCAGGACCAGTGGCAGCTGCCCTACATCCTGCGTCGCGTCATCGGGCGCTACACCCCGCAGCAGGCCATCGACGCCCCGGCCTTCCACACCACCCACGTGCCGAGCTCGTTCTGGCCGCGTGCCTGGGAGCCGCGGGGCCTGGTGGTGGAGGACCGCCTGGGTCCGGAAGCGATCGACGAGCTGCGGGGGCGCGGCCACGCCGTCACCGTCGGCGGGCCGTGGTCACTCGGGCGCCTGTCGGCGGTGGGCCGCGATCCTTCGACCGGTGAACTGACGGCGGCCGCGAATCCGCGCGGCGGACTTGGCTACGCCGCCGGCCGCTGACAAGCCACGGCGACAATGCCGCCGCAAGATAGAATGCAATCCGCGGGAAAGGTGTAACCGACTCGAAGGGACCTCCATGACGAACGCCCTGCCGGCCACCGCTTCGCAGTCCGTGCGTGCCGAGCGGGCGTTCACCGTCGACGCGCTGGCGGAGTCGCTGGGGCGGCGAATCAGCGACGGCGAGTTCGAGGTGGGCACGTGGATTCGCCAGGCCAAGCTCGCCGAAGAGTACGGGGTCAGCCGGACACCTGTCGCGCTGGCCCTCAGCCGGCTTGAGGCGGTCGGCGTCGTCGAGCGGATCGCCAACCGCGGGTTCCGTGTGCGCCTGCCCACCACGCGCGACGTCATGGAGGTGGTCGAGGTGCGCGCGCTCCTCGAAGGCCATGCCGCCTTCCTCGCCGCCGAGCGGATCTCGGCGGCCCAGCTTGAGCGCCTGCGGGCAGCCGTCAAGCAGTTCCGGGAGGTCGTGAGCGGGTTACAGGAGGGACGCCCTGAGGGTTGGGCGCGTTCGCGATGGCATGAGGCGAACGCCCTGTTCCATGCCACCATCTTCGAGGCGGCCGGCAACCGGCAGCTCAAGACCTCCTCCGATCTGCTCCACAACCGGCTCCCCCGTAACGCCACCTGGTCTGCCATGCGCGCGGACATCCGCCTGCTGTCGCAGAACGCGAACCAGCACGAGGGCATCGCGCTCGCCATCGACCTCCGGGAAGGCGACCGGGCACGCCGGCTTGCCATCGCCCATGTCGAGACCGCACGGGACATCATGTGCGCTCACCTCGAAGAGCTCGCGTGACGTCGATTTAACGACCGCGCATCATCTCCGCAACCAATCCTCAGGGGTATCGCTTCACCATTGATTGCATGCAATCATCAAAGGATTCAATGCAATCGGGAGAGGAGCCCTCGATGACCGACGAGTCTGCGATTCCGTCGGCACCTGGCGACAGGCTGCTGTTCGAGAACGACCGCGTGCGTGTGTGGGCGATGACCCTGGCGGGAAACGGTGGCATGTTCGACTACCACCAGCACTTCCACGACCACGTCGTGATCTGGCCGGACGCCGGTCACGCGCAGGCGCAGCAACTCGGAGACCCCGACTGGGGGCTGACCCAGGAGGCCGAGCCCGGGTTCGTCCTCTACAAGACGGTCGGGACCACCGCCCCGATACCCCCGCACCGCATCCGCAACGCGGGGCCGAACACCGTCACGCACTACATCGTCGAGTTGCTGGAGCCGTCCCCCTCCGAAGGCGAGAAGCCCTGGGAGTGGAACGAGCACGGCCGCATCCTCGGCCTGAGTGAGTGAAGAAGCCGTCGTGACCGCAGAACCCACCATCGCCGCTCCCGCGAGCGCCGTCACCCTCCGGCCGAACAGCATCGGGGTCGTCGGCATGGTCTTCATGATCGTGGCCGCGACCGCGCCCTTGACCGCACTCGCCACGAACATCGCCGTCAGCATCGGCTTCGGCGTCGGCGTCGGCACCGTCGGGCTGTTCATCGCCGTCGCCGTCGTCCTCGCGGTCTTCGCCGTCGGCTATCTCCTGCTCGCCCGCCACGTCCGAAGCGCGGGCGGCCAGGCCGCCTTCGTCAGCTTCGGACTCGGCAAGCCCGCGGGCACGGCGATCGCATTCGTCGCCACGGTCGCCTACAACGCGGCGGCGGCGGGCATGTCGGCCGCGACCGGCTTCTACGCGTCCATCGCCCTTGAGCAGTACCTCGCTCTACAGGTCCCGTGGTACGCCTTCACCGCCGTCACGCTCACCCTGCTCGCGATTCTCGGCATGCGCGGCATCCAGACCGCCGAGAAGGTCACGATCGTGTCCTCCCTTCTCCAGTTCCTCTTCGTCGCGGTCCTCGCGGTCGCCGTCTTCGCGCAACGTCCCGAGGGATGGAACCTCACGCCGCTCCTGCCCTCCGAGGCGTTCAGCGGGAACCTCGCGCTGAGCCTGGTGTTCATCCTGCTGAGCTTCGGAGGGTTCGAGACCTCCACGATCTACTCCGAAGAGGCACGGGGCGGACACCGGAGCATCACCGGCGCGACCTACATCTCCCTCGGCCTGCTCACCACCGTGTTCGTCGTCTCGACCTGGACCCTCATCGCCGCCCATCCGGACGTCGTCGCCACCACGGCCACCGACCCGGGCTCGATCGTGACCGCCACCGCGAGCGAGTACATCGGGCCATGGGCCGGGGGCGTGATCACCCTCCTCATCATGGTCAGCTTCTTCGGCGCCGCCATCGCGTTCCACAACATGGCCGCCAGGTACCAGTTCGCGCTGGCACGGGCGCACCTTCTCCCCGGCGCGCTCACCCGCACGCACGGCGCGCACTCCTCCCCCTACGTCTCCTCCCTCGTGCAGGTGGCGTTCTCGGCCCTGCTCCTGCTGCCGTTCGTCGTGGCCCAGGTGGACGTGTTCTCCACGCTCTTCCCCGCGATCTCCGGCATCACGGCGCTGTCGCTCGTGGCGATGATGGTCGCCGCGTCCGTCAGCGTCGTCGCGGCCCGGGGCAAGGGCAAGATCCGCGGCGGATGGTTCGCCGCGCGCATCGCGCCGTCCGCATCGGCGCTCGTGCTCACCGCCGTCGGACTGCTGATCGTGCTCAACTACAGCGCGGTGACCGGCGGCGACTCCCCCGTATTCGCGGTGATGCCGCTGATCCCCGCGGTCGCCGCGGTGTACGGGGCGATCAGGCAGTATCGGCGACCGGGCGGCCCCGGCGTCGAGGGATACCTCGAATCCGCTCTCGAAGAGTCCTGAGCCTGGCGCGGAACGGCCGTGGGTGGACAACCACCCACGGCCGTTCCGCGTCACGACGCGCCCGCCGGCGCCGCGGGAACGGCGTACCGTCCGGGACGGTGGTTGAGCGCGAGAACGGAGTTCAGCACAACGGCCCCGCCCGCGGACGCGAGCACCGTGACCGGCGAGGTCACGAACATGGAGCCGAGGATGACGGACACGTCGAAGACCAGGAGCACCCAGCCGGCTCTCACCCCGAACCGGTCTTGCATCATGAGCGCGATGACATTGAACCCGCCGAGGCTGCCACCGTGACGGAACAGCACCAGGATGCCGGTGCCCGCGAGCAGATTGCCCGCCAGCAGGGCGAAGACGGGGTTGGGCTCAGCCGTGCCGAGCAACTGCTGGCCGAATGACGAGATCACCGATACGGACACGATCCCGGCCGCGGACAGCGCCGTGAACCTGATGCCGCGGAAGGCCAGCGCGAGCACGAAGAAGGGCAGGTTCACGACCGCGAAGGCGACCCCGAACGGCGCCAGACCCGTGTAGCCGACGAGCAGCGCCAGCCCGGCCGTCCCGCCGGTGACCAGTCCCGCCTGCGAGAGGACGTACACCCCCGTCGCGGCCAGGACCGTGCCGGTGGTGAATGCGAGGACGTCTTCGACGGCCGAGTGCCGCGGGTGGGGCGGCCGTGTCTTCGAGGTCATCGTTCCCGCATCTCTGTGAGCGCCGCCAGCGCGTGGTCGTTCATCTCGGGCGTGCCGATCGTGAGGCGCACGCCATCTCCGGGGAAGACCCGCGCGATGACGCCACGATCCCGGAGCGCCTCGCCCACCGCCTCGGCCGTCTCCGGGACCGCGAGCCAGACGAAGTTCGCGTGAGACTCCGGAACGGGCCAACCATGTCCGCGCAGTGCGAGAGAGACGCGCTCGCGCTCCCGCACGATGGCATCCACCCGGGCGTCCAGCTCACTCCGCGCGTCCAGGGAGGCGCACGCGGCAGCCTGCGCGAGCGCGGTGACGCCGAACGGAAGGAACACTCTGCGCAGCGCGTCCGCGATCCGGCTTGAGCTGACGGCGTATCCGATGCGCAGACCCGCCAGGCCGTACGCCTTGCTGAACGTCCGCACGACGCACACATTGTCATGCCTCGTCAGGAGTCGCAGCGCGTCGACCCCGCTGCCGGGGCCGACGAACTCGAGGTAGGCCTCGTCGATCACGACGAGCACGTGGCCGGGCACGGCCGCGACGAACTCCGCGACTTCCGACCGGGACGGAATCGTTCCGGTCGGGTTGTTCGGAAGACAGAGCAGGACCGCCTTGGTGGAGGTATCGATCGCGGCGCGCATCCCGGCGAGGTCGAGTTCACCGCGAGCGCCGAGTGGCACCGCGACACCCGTCGCACCACTTGCCCCGATCAGGATGGGGTACGCCTCGAACGAACGCCACGGATACACGACGCTGTCGCCCTCCTGAGCGAACGCGGCGAAAACCTGCTGGAGAATGCCGGCACTTCCCGTGCCGACGACAACGCGGTCCGGGGCCACGCCGAGTCGTTCCGCGAGGACTCCCCGCAGCGCACCGGAGTGCATCTCCGGGTACCGGTTCAGCCGAGCGCTACCCGCGATGACGGCCTGCCGCACGGAGGGGAGCGGCTCGAAGGGCGACTCGTTCGACGCGAGATAGACCATCTCCGCCGACGGCGCGGCGGTGGCGGTGGCGTACCTCGGGAGAGCGGCTACCCGTTCCAGGATCCGCGGCGAAGAATTGAATGCAATCATGCGATGAGGTTGCTTCGCGAGCAGCACGTGCGCAACCGGGCCCGGCTCCGCTTGGCCGATTGCAACGATCCCGAAGGATGACTATGCAAAATGCCCACACCTACCGTCTCGACCCGCTGGACGCGCGGATCCTCCTCGCACTCGACACCGACCCCGAGTTGAGCGTGCTCGGACTCTCCCGGAAGCTCGGCGTCTCGCGCAACACCATCGGTGCCCGGATGCAGAAGATGGCCGCCGGGCAGGCACTGGCGGCTCCGACCACCCGCGTCCTCCCGGACGCTCTCGGGCATCCACTGCTGGCGTTCGTGGCCATGGCGCTCCGGCAGCCGGCGCGTACGCGCGCATACGACGCGCTCAAGGCGATCCCGAACGTCTTGGAGATCCACGCCACCTCGGGCGACTTCGATCTGCTGCTCAGAGTCGTCGCACAGGACACCGACGACCTCTACCGGGTGACGAACCTCCTCCTCGACATAGAAGGCGTCGAGCGGACCAGCACGATGATCTCCATGCACTGTGAGGCGCCATACCGGATGCGCCCCCTCATCGAACAACTCCTGCGGGCCGGGTGACGGCCCCACGGCAGCGGCACCTCGGCCGCGTCGTGTTCGGGGAAGTGGCGAGGTCCGCGCCATGGCCCGCGGCCACCGCACGATCTCCGAGTGTCCACGCGACACTCGATGATCACGCGGTGGCCGTCCTCATGCGACCCCGACGAGCAAGATCGGAAAGCGGCACCGGAGTACTAGGCTTCCGTGATGCGGTTCAGGCGTTCCATGGCCGCGACGTACTGCTCGGCCATCTGGAAGACGACGTCCTTGGCCGGCCTGACCTGGTTCATGGCGCCGATGATCTGACCGGCCGGGAAGGTCGCCAGCTCCGTCGCGTCCGAGCGGCCGATCCGCCGGAGCGCCTCGGAGATCAGCATGAACTGCAGGGGCATCGGCAGCGTGCCCGGGGACTCCGGCGACTCCCAGGCGTCGGTCCACTCGTTCTTGAGCAGCCGCGCGGGTTTGCCGGTCCACGAGCGCGAGCGGACGGTGTCGCGCGAGGTGGCCTGGAGGATCCGCTCCTTGGCCGCGGCGGGCGTGTCGGCCTCCTCGACGGTGAGCCAGATCGAGCCGGTCCACACCCCCTCGGCGCCGAGCGCGAGGCCGGCCGCCATCTGGCGGCCGTCGCCGATGCCGCCCGCGGCGAGGACGGGCACGTCGACGGCGTCCACGACCTGCGGGATCAGCACCATCGTGGAGATCTCACCGGTGTGGCCGCCGGCCTCGGTGCCCTGGGCGACGACGATGTCCACGCCCACCTCGACCTGCTTGGTCGCGTGCCGGGGGGTGGAGGCGAGCGCGGCGACCTTCACACCCTTGGCGTGGGCCAGCTCGACGACGTCGGCGGGGGGCGGGCCGAGCGCGTTGGCGAGCAGCGCGATCGGGTGCTTCAGGGCGACCTCGACCTGGGGGCGGGCGGTGGCGTCGGTCCAGCCGAGGAGCACCTTCCCGGCGTCGGCGTCGCCGGAGAGCGGCGGCACACCGTGCTCGGCCAGCAGGCCGTCGACGAACGCGCGATGCCCTTCGGGGATCATCCCCTGGAGCCGCCGGACGAGGTCCTCCGGGGAGTCGACGCCCAGGTCGGCCCCGGCGTAGGAGGCGGGCATGACCACGTCGACGCCGTACGGCCGCCCGTCGACGTGGTCGTCGATCCATTTGAGCTCCGTCTCGAGCTCCTCGGGGCTGAAGTAGAGCGCGCCGAGCACGCCCATCCCGCCGGCGCGGCTGACCGCGGCGACGACGTCCCGGCAGTGGCTGAAGGCGAAGATCGGAAACTCGATACCGAGCATGTCGGTGACACGTGTCCGCATGCGCCCACGGTACGATCCCGAATCGGCGAACTGCAACACGTTCTAGTCTAGAATATTCGCTCTGTACCGGCCGGTAACAATAAGCAGAACGTGTTTCACCGCGGCATTCTGCGCCACACCGCGCGGGGCAGGACGCGCATCACCGCGAACAGGGCGCGGAGCCGCCCGGGAACCCACACGATCTCCGCTCCGGACCTGAGCCCGGCGGCCACCGCGGCGGCGACCTCACCCGGGGTGGTGGCCATCGGGGCGGGCGTCATGCCCCGCGTCATCCGCCCGATGACGAAGCCCGGCCGCACCACCATCACCCGGGCCCCGGTGCCGTGCAGCGCGTCGCCGAGGCCCTGCGCGAAGCCGTCCAGGCCCGCCTTGGCCGAGCCGTAGACGAAGTTGGCCCTGCGCACCCGCACGCCCGCCACCGAGGAGAGCACGACCAGCGTGCCGTGCCCCTGCTCGCGCAACCTGCGGGCGGCGGCCAGGCCCACGGAGACGTGCCCGCCGTAGTTGACGGCGACCGCCTCGGCGGCGGCCACCGGGTCGGCGTCGTAGACGGCCTGGCTGCCCAGCACGCCGAAGGCCGGGACGATCACGTCGAGATCGCCGACCAGTTCGGCCGCGGCCTCGATCACCCCGGCGTGCGTCTCGGGCCGGGCCGCGTCGAACTCCAGCACGTGCACCTCGGCCCCGCCCAGCGCGGGAGCCTCGCCCCCGCCGCGCATCGCGAGCACGACCCGGCGGGGTCGCAGGCGCTCCACGATCGCCAGGCCGATCTCGCTGCGCCCGCCGAGCAGCAGCACGGTGTCCACCTCGCCGAGCGCGTTCCTCACCGTACGGGCCTCCCTGCCGACGCGTCGCTCACCGTACGGGCCTCCCCGCCGGCGCGTTCCTCACCGTACGGGCCTCCCCGCCCTCTCGCATCCCGCGGCCCTCACAGCCCTCCGACGTCTCGCGGCCCTCACAGCCCGAGCCTCCTCGCCAGGTCCGAGCGGAACACCCCGTCCGGGTCCGCCTCGTCGCGGATCTTGCGCCACTCCGGGAGCCGGGGGTACATCGCGGCGGCCGAGGCGGCCGACATGCGCGAGTCCTTGGCGAGGTAGACCCGGCCGCCGGCGGCGGCGACCCAGTCGTCGAACGCGCTCAGCAGCCGGGCCAGGCCGGGCCGGCCCGCCGGGATGTCCAGGGCGAGGGTCCAGCCGGGGAGCGGGAACGAGAGCATCCCCGGCGTGCCCGGCCCGAAGCGCTTGAGGACCGTCAGGAAGGACACCACGCCCTCCGCCGAGAGCCGGGAGACGATCCGGCGGAGCGTCCCCTCCTCGCCGAACGGCACCGCGAACTGGTACTGCACCAGGCCACGCGAGCCGTACATCCGGTTCCAGCCGTCCACCCCGTCCAGCGGGTGGAAGAACGGCGCGATGTCCTGGATGAGACCGCTCCTGGTGCGCGCCCTGCGGTACCAGGCCTCGTTGAAGGCCCGGACGGTCAGCGGGTTGAGCAGGCCGTCCGGCGCCCAGGGCGGGGCCGCCAGGCGGGCCCGGGGCGCGTAGGCGAGCGGGTCGGCGCCGCGCAGCAGCTCGTCGGGGACGGCGTGGTCGCCGCGGGTGAGCACGCTGCGGCCCATCCGGCCGCCGCGGGCCAGCAGGTCGATCCACGCGACCGTGTAGCGGTACCGGTCGTCGGTGGCCGCCATCGTCTCCAGGGTGTGGTCCAGGTCGCGGGTGCGCTCGACGTCCACCCGCATCCGCGAGGTCGCGACCGGCACGCACCCGAACACCGCCCCGGTGATCACCCCGGTCAGCCCCATGCCGCCCACGGTCGCCCAGAACAGCGGGTCCCCGGGCCGGAGCGCGCGGCTCACCCCGTCCGCGGTCACCAGGGTCAGCGACCGCACGTGCGCGCCGAAGGACCCGTCCACGTGGTGGTTCTTGCCGTGCACGTCGGCGGCGATCGCCCCGCCCACGGTGACGTGCCGCGTGCCGGGCGAGACCGGGAGAAACCAGCCGCGCGGCACCAGGCCGGCCAGCAGCTCGTGCAGGCTGACCCCGGCCGCGGCGGTGACCGTCCCGGCCGCCTCGTCGAGGGTCCAGCCGGTCAGGCCGGTGCAGTCGAGGACGAGGCCGCCGGCGTTCTGCGCGGCGTCGCCGTACGCCCGGCCGAGGCCCCGGGCGGCGACCCCCCGGGCGCCGGCCCCGCGGACCAGCTCGGCCACCTGCCCGGCCGAGCGCGGGCGGGCCAGGCGTGCGGGTGTGGGCGCGGTGCGGCCCCAGCCGGTCAGGAAGGTCATGACAGGTAGATCCCGATGAGCACGAGGGTGAGGAGCAGGGCGACGGACAGCAGCATGGGCCGGTCGCGCAGGACGAGCTCCTCGGGCTCCTCCCCCACTCCCCGGTCCACCAGGAGATTGTGCCGCAGCACGATGAGCACGAACGGCACGATGCTGAGCCCGTAGAACAGCCCGGGATGCTCGTCCAGCGCCCACAGGCAGTACGTCACGATCATCGCACCGGACGACATCGCCCGCACGTTGGCCAGGTAGCCGGGCGTGTAGGCGGCCAGAATGGCCCGGGTGCCGTTGTCGCCCCCGCCCCGCGCCCGCAGCTCGGCCTCGCGCTTGCCTGCGACGAGCTGCAGCGAGCCCAGCGAGATGACGATCAGGAACCACGCGGTCACGGGCACCCCCACCGCGACCGCCCCGGCCAGGGCGCGGAGCACGTGGCAGCCCGCGACCGCCACCAGGTCCACCACCACCTGGTGCTTCAACCAGAACGTGTAGGCGAAGGTGAGCACGAGATATCCGGCCACGACGGCGGGCAGCCGCCAGTCCCCGGTCAGCCAGGCGACCGCCGGGGCGGCCGCCACCAGGACGACGCCGGCCGTCCGGGCGAGGGCGACGGAGACCAGCCCGGCCGCGACCGGGCGGTACCGCTTGCGCGGGTGCCGCCGGTCGGCCTCGACGTCGGCGACGTCGTTGAGCAGGTAGGCGCCGCCGGCTGCCAGGCAGAACGCGGCGAAGGCGATCAGCGCGCCGAGCAGGCCCGCGGCGGAGCCGAGCACGCCCGCGGCGGCGGGGGCGGCGAAGACCAGGGCGTTCTTCAGCCACTGGCGGGGACGGCAGGCCCGCAGCAGCCCGGCGGCCACCGTGCCCGCGCCCACGCGTACGGCCGCCGGCGGATCCGCCGGCGGCCGTACGGTCGCGGTCTCGTCCGCCATTCAGGCCCGGACGCGCCCGGCCGAGCGGGCCACGAGGAAGCCGGCGACCAGCAGCGCCACGCCCAGGACGAGCAGCACGAGCGGGATCGTGGACTTGATGAGCGTGATCTGGCTCTTGGCCTGGACGGCGTCCTCCACCAGGGCGTTGACGGTCTCGGGGGTCATCTTGGCGGTGGCCACGAACGCCTTGGAGCGCTCGACGCCGTCCTGGGTCTTGAGGACCTCGTTGCGCTGCTGCTCCTGCTTGACCGGGGAGCCGGAGACGGGCTCGATCCAGACGGTGTTGACGCCCTCGTAGACCCGGTCGACCTGGACGTCACCGGTCTCGTCCATGCCGAGCACCGAGGCGGGCGCGGCGACGGTCTCGGTCCTGGTCGGCGGCACGGTCTGCTCGAACTTGTAGACCGGCAGGCCGTTGACGACGTCCTCGCCGACGAACCTGGCGTCGTAGGCGGCCCCGGTGACGGAGTTGAACCACTTGTAGGTCTTCTTCTCCACGTCGAAGGGGAACTTGTAGATCTGCCCCTCCATCTTCACCGGCTTCTTGTCGATGTTCGCCGCGCAGCAGTCGACGCCGACGCCGGTGTACTTGTCGAAGGCGCTGCGGCGCTCGGTGAGGGAGACCAGCGGGCTCTCGTTGGTGACGTCGTTGACCGCGGTGACCTCGTCCCAGACGACCCGGTCGCCGGACGCCTGCGAGACGTCGCCGCGGGTGGTGACCGTGATGGCGAGGTCACCGGTCAGCACCTTCAGCTTCCCCCGGTTGAAGTACTGGGCGTCGTCCGCCTGGAGCTTGAGGATGTTGTACTGGTTGGCCGGCGCGGCGATCAGCTTGGGCGCCACCTGGAAGCGTACGAGCGGAGCGAGAACGACGAGGAAGGCTCCGACGGCTAAGAGAACGACTCCGACGACACGCCGCATTGATCCTCCTGGGGGAGCTCCCGCTGAAGGCAGGTTCTCATGGGGGGTGAAATGTACTTAAATCACGTTCTACTCGCCAGTATGTTAGTGAGGCCGATCACCCACGTCACCAGGGAATGCGGAAAAGTGACCGAAACAGGTTCTACCTTGGCCCCCCGCTCCGTTCCCGCCCCCGCGAGGGGTGAGGACGGGCCCGGCGGCCATCTGGACACCCTGGACGGCGTGCGCGCGATCGCCTCCTTCGCGGTCCTCGCCTTCCACGTGGCGACCGAGACCGCGGCCGCCCTCCGGGAGGGCTTCGCCGGCGCGCTGCTGGCCCGCGGTGACGTGGCCGTGCCGATCTTCTTCGCCCTGTCGGGCCTGCTGCTCTACCGCCCCTACGCGGTCGCCCTGCTGCGCGGCGACCCCCCGGTACGCGTCCGCGCCTACCTGTGGCGACGGGCGCTGCGCATCCTACCCGCGTACTGGCTGGTGGTGGTCACCGCCATGTTCCTGTGGTCGCGCGACCACGTGTCGGAGGCGTGGACCTGGATCGAGTTGCTGGCCCTCGGCCAGAACTACGACGTCACCCCCTGGTGGTTCGGCCTGGGGCCCAAGGGGTTGGCGCAGATGTGGAGCCTGTCGGTGGAGGCGGCCTTCTACGTGCTGCTGCCGCTGATCGCCGCCGCGCTGGCCGCCTTCGCCCGGCGCGGCGGGGACGACGTGCGCCGCCGCGCCCGCCGGCTGCTGATCGGCCTCGGCGCGCTGGGCGCGGTCTCACCGGCCTGGACGCTGCTGACCTACTACCCCGAGTACCGGCCCTACCTGAACACCTGGCCGCCCCGGTCGGCGATCTTCTTCGCCGCCGGGATGGCGATGGCCGTGGTGGTCGCCTGGATCCACGCCGACCCCGACGAGGACTCCCCGGCCCGCCGCTTCCGCCGCGCGGTCGAGGGCTCGCCGGGCTCCTGGCTGCTGGCCGGCGCGATGGCGTACGCGGTGGCCGCCTCCCCGGTCACCGGTACCCGCTTCCTCGGCATCGACGGCGTCTGGTCGGGCCTCTTCGAGATCGTCCTGTACACGGTCGTGGCGGTGTGCCTGCTGGTCCCGGCCACCCTGCCGCCTCCCGGCGACTCCCCCCTCAGGCGCGTGCTCGGCAACCGCGTCATGGGCTTTCTGGGCCGCGTCTCCTACGGGGTCTTCCTCTGGCAGTTCGTGGCGATCCACCTGTGGTACGAGTTCACCGAGCAGCAGCCCTTCACCGGCGGTTTCCTGCTCAACCTGGTCCCGATCACCGCGATCACCCTGGGCCTGGCCACCCTGACTTACCGGTACGTCGAGGTGCCCGCCGCCCGCCTGAACCGCCTGGTGCGCTGACCCGCGGGCTAGCCGGGCTGCTCGCCCTCGGCGACCGGGACGCCCAGCGCCACGCCGGTCACGCAGACCCCCGCCGCGGGGTCGTCCAGGGTGATCCGCATGCCCCTGCCGACGGCGTGCACCGGGAAGTGGATCAGCCCCCGGTCCGTCGCGCGCAGGGCGAGCACGATGCGCTCCCCGCCGACCTCGACGGTCACCGAGGCCGGCCGCTCCGCCGTGTAGGCGACCGCGCCCGCGGTGGCGGCCCCGCCGAACGAGACGGCGTCGGGGAAGTGCATCATGCCGTCGCGCGTGGGCATGCAGCGCTCACCCTCCCCTCGCGCGCCGAAGAAGCCGAAAACGCTCATCCGGGCCAGCCGGCCGTTCCGGTCGAAGACACGTGCGTCGTGGGAGGGCTCCGGGAAGGCCATCCGGATCCGTACGACGGGGCGGGCGAGCGGGGCGAGCAACCGGTGGCTGAGACGCCGGTTCCCGTTCAGCGGCAGCACGATGTCGTCCGGCAGCGGGGTCGGGTAGATGACGACGTCGTCGGGGGCGGCGGCGAGCTGCCGCGCGACCGTGCCGAGGTAGGCCCGGACCCGGTCGCCGCTGAGGGTACGCCGGTAGGCGTCGACGGAGACCACCGAGACCGCCAGATAGGCCCCGACGACGATCACGGCGATCACGGCGATCACGGGCGCCGGGACGCGCCACCCGGCGGAGAACGGCGGCCTGCGGTAGGCGCCCTCCTCCCCGAGAACCGGTAGCAGCGCCAGGCCCAGCCCGACCGCCAGCACCACCACGGCGTCGGCGACGTACCGGGTCTCCGCGCCCACCAGCGACGTGTAGTCGCCCCGGGCGATCACCGTCGGGACGGCGTCGGCGAACAGCAGGTAGCCGGCCAGCGTGATCCACGCCCGCGGCGCCCGGCGCCGGCGGACAACGGTGATCACCACAACGGCCGCCAGCACCGCCCAGGCGACGGCGACGAAGGAGCCGGACGGCCCCGCCAGGCCCCCGGTCGGGGTGACGGGCGACCACGTGACCGGGCCGCCGACCGCCCCGCTCGGGAACGTGTGGCCCAGCATGAGCTCCACCAGATCCGCGGCCACGTCCGGTCTGGGCACCGACGCGCCCTCGCCGGGGGCGGTGTCCGCGCGCAGGAGGTAGACGATCGTGTAGGCGGCGACCACCATCACGTGCACCGACCACAGCCGCCAGTTCCGCCGCACCTCGCGCAGCATGGCGCGGACCCAGCCGACCTCCCGGTCGCCGAGGAAGGCCGTGGTCAGCGCGAAGAGCAGGAAGACCGCGAAGACGCCCTTGGTGCTGAAGGCCATGCCGAACACGGTCCAGCCCAGCGCGCGCCGGGCGTACCGGACGCCCTCTCCCCGGGCGAAGCGGACCTGGCAGGTCAGCGCGAGCACCAGGGCGAGCTGGAGCGGGACGGCGTTGATCGCCGCCGCCCACCAGCCGAACGCCGGGACGGTCAGCGGCGAGAACAGGAACACCGCCAGCGGCGCCAGGATCGCCGGACGGGTGCCGAACAGCAGCCGCAGCAGCCGGAACATCAGCACCGAGAGCAGCGCCTGGGCGGCGAAGGTGACACTCGCCACCAGCAGCCAGTCGTAGGGCGCGATGCGCGAGAGCACCCAGGTCAGTGCGATCGCGCCGGGCATGAAGTGACCCTTGTGCACCCGCGTCACGAAGTCGAGCGTGAGCCCGTTCTCATAGGCGTTGCCGACGAACAGCAGGTCGTCCTCGACGAAGTAGGCGTCACGCAGGATCAGCACCCGCAGCCCGAGCGACGCCACGATGAGCAGGGCCGCCCCGAGGGTCACCGGGGCGCGCGGGACCGCCCCGAGCCTCACCGCCCCGAGCCTCACCGTGGCACGCAGGGCCGCGAACCGGTCGGATGGCCCGATCCGCGCCGCCCGTCCCGGCGACTCCCGCCGCTCCGGCGCCCCCGCCTCCGTCTCCCTCACCGGCACCCCCTCCCCTGACGACCACCCACCGTACGGATCCCGGAAGAAAGCGAGCAATGCGGTGTTATGCTCCGGCGCACCCGTCGTGTCCCCTCCGGTGAGGAGCAGCGTTGGAGACCCCGCAGGCACCGTTCCGGGCGACCCTGGGCAGGTCGGTACGACTGCTCGGCGCCTTCCGCAAGGAGCAGACCGACCCCGACTTCTTCTACGGCCTGCTGGCCCGCGACACCGTCGCCCAGCTCGCCTCCTACACGGAACTGGACGGCGCGCTGGTCGCCGACGTGGGCGGCGGCCCCGGCTACTTCACCGACGTGCTGCGCGCGGTCGGCGCCCGGCCGGTGTGCGTGGACTGCGACGCCGGGGAGATGATGGCCCGCCGGGGCGCGGCCCCGGACGGCGCGGTGCTGGGCAGCGCGCTGGACCTGCCGCTGGCGACCGGCTCGGTCGACGTCTGCTTCTCCTCCAACGTGCTGGAGCACGTACCCGACCCGTGGCGGATGGGCGAGGAGATGGTCCGGGTGACCCGGCCCGGTGGTGTGATCTACCTGTCGTTCACGAACTGGCTCTCGCCGTGGGGCGGCCACGAGACCTCCCCCTGGCACTACCTCGGCGGCCACCGGGCCGCGGCCCGGTACGCCCGGGTGCACGGCAAGCCGCCGAAGAACGTCTACGGCAGAAGCCTGTACCCGGTCTCGATCGGCGCGGCGCTGCGCTGGGCGCGACGGCGGAACGACACCACGGTGCTGGACGCCCTGCCCCGCTACCACCCGCGCTGGGCCACGCCGGTGATCCACGTCCCGGGCCTGCGCGAGATCGTGAGCTGGAACCTGCTGCTCGTCCTGCGCAAGCGCTGATCCTCCCCGCCCGGTGCGCTCCACCGTTCAGGTCCCCTCCCGCGCCACCCGCTCCGGGAGGGTCCCGGAGCCGGGATCGGGGCCGAGGTCGGGACCGGGGCCACGATCGGGATCGGGATCGGGATCGGGGTCACGGTCGGGATCGCGGTCGCGGTCGGAGTCGGAATCGCGGTCGCGGTCGCGGTCGCGGTCGGGGTCGGGGTCGGGGTCAGGACCAGAACCAGTACCGGAACCGGGACCGGTCCGATCGGCACCGGCGCCGGGCTCGGCGGCGGGCCGGTCCCCGGAGGCGGAGCCGGCTCGGCGCAGGCGCCCGAGTGGGCTCGCGGCCGCGACCAGGAGCAGCAGCCCGGCCGCCAGGAAGAGACCGGGCAGCACGTCGCGGACGACGAGGACCCACCGGGTGAACGCCCGGGCGTCGGCGACCTTCCCGGCCACCTCCCGGAGCGGCGTCACCAGGTCGGCCCGGAGGCTCACCAGGCGTCCCCGGCCGTCGAGGGTGCGCAGCTCCTGGCTGTGGCGCTCCTCGGCGCGCACCGTCAGGCCGCTCTCCGGCTCCACCCAGAGGGTCCGGCTCACTTGGGCGTATCGGGAGACGGGGACGGCGCGCGCCCCGGGCAGACCCAGGAGCGTGCCCGGGATCGTCACGGGCGTGTCCTCGATCTTGACGGGACCGGCCCGGTAGGCGTAGCGGTAGGTCCGCAGGCCCTGGACCTCGTCCTCCCGCTCGAACAGCAGGGGAACCGGCCGCCGCAGCACCGTGTCGTACATCGGGTAGGCCCGCGGCTGGGCGCGGGGCGGCAGGCGGAAGGCCAGGCCGGTCTGCGGGGCGCCGGAGTCGTCGTCGACGTACCCCGCGCAGCAGTCGACCGCCATGGCGGTGCGGCGGTCGAAGGCCGTGCGGCGCTCGTGGTAGTCGACGCGTTCGCCGGAGGCGGTGGTGAGCGAGGTGAACTCCGTCCACACCGCGACGTTCCCGTTCCCGGCGGCGACGTCGCCGCTCAGCGTCGTGGTCGACACCAGCCGGACCTGGTCGCGGGAGACGAGGGTGCCGGTGTCGAAGAAGGTCGCCGCCGGGGATTCCAGCCGGTACGTCCTGTCCTGCTCCAGGGGCAGCGTCAGAACGCCCTCGTAGACGAAGAAACGCAGCAGGGCGGCGAAGGTGAGCAGGAACGCGCCGGTGCCGGCGAGCACGGCGACCCGGGAGATCCGCGGCCGGCTCACCGCCCCACCGCCAGCGGCTCCGCGGCCCGCAGGGCGCGGAGCGGGGGCGGCGGCGGGGCCGGGGAACGCTCCGGGACGGTGGCGAGCAGCCAGGCGAGGGCGAGCAGGCACAGCACCTGGGGCACGATTCCGGACAGCGCCCCGGCGAGGTACCCGGTCGCGTCGGCCCCTCCGTACAGGGTTCCGGCGGCCTGCGCCAGGCCGGCCAGGGCGAGGGGCACGGCGGGGGCCCACGGCACGGCGAGCACTCCGGCCACCGCGGGGAGCAGGCCGGAACGGGCGTGCCGGGCCTCGGCGACGCCGGCCAGCCGGCCGAGCAGCAGCACCGCCCCGGCGAGGATCGCGGCACCGGCGAACCCGCCGGCCCACACCCCGAGCAGCGGGACGAGCGGCCAGATCCAGGACCTGCGGAGCCGGGCGGGACCGGTCCCGGGCACCGGGACCGGCCGGACGCGGACGAACGCCAGCGCGATCACCAGCAGTACCAGCACCCCGCCGCCGGCCAGGGCCGCGCGGTAAAGGGTGTCGGGCTCGTAGCGCAGGGTCACCACGCCCTGCCCCGGGGGCAGTTCCCACGCCTGCCGCCAGCCGTCCAGCCGGACCGGGGTCAGCCGGGTGCCGCCGAGATAGGCCTGCCAGCCGGTGTTGTGGTTCTCGTTGACGACGAGGTACGACGGCCCGGAGGCGGACACGCGCACCCGGCGCTCCTCGGGGCCCCACGTCTCGGCGGTGACGGGCGCGGCGGTGACCGCGGCGCCGGACGCGCGGGCGGCGGTCCGCACGACGACCGACTCGACGCGGAAGGCGTCACTCGGCGCGACGGTGAAACGCGCCCGGCCGATGCTCAGCTCGACCGGGTCGCAGGCGCGGTAGCCGACGGGGCGGCCGTTGACCACGTCGTCCAGCGTGCCCGAGACGATCTCGGTGCGCACCCTGTTGCCGTCCACGGTGAACGTGGGGCCGTACCCGCAGGGCAGCCGGAGCGGGGACGACGCGAGCGAGCCGAGCGGCTCGACCCCCGGGATGGTGATCTCCGAGACCTCGATCGCGCGGGATGTGGGGGCGGTGAACGTGAGCTCCAGCCGGTCGGTGCGGATCGGGGCGAAGTCGACCTGCCCGCCGGCCCCGACCCAGCTCCGCACCGTTCTGCCGCCACCGGTCACGCTCACCTGGACCGGCGGCTCGCCCAGGAACGTGTCGGGGAACAGCACCATGATCCGGGAGATCTTGATCTTCTTGCCGAGCCGGACGGTGAGGGTGGGCCTGCGGTCGAACGGCCCGGCGTACCACACGGTTCCCAGATCGCCGTCCATGGCGGCCCGGCCGAGCACGGCCGGGTGGTCGGTCACCGTGGAGGAGGCGGTGACCTGGGGGAAGACTCCGGGAACGGTGGTGAGCAGCCGCGCCGAGACGGGGTCGGTGAGTACGGCGCGGCCGGTGACGACGCGCTCGCCGTCCTCACGCACCACGAAGGTCCGGTCGAAGCCGGAGCCGTCCTCGCCGACGATCTCCAGGGAGGGCCTGCAGGTCCACGTGAAGGACCCGCGCATGCAGGCGGGCGCGGAGCCCTGCCGGGTGAGCAGCACCGTGCCGGGGTCGCGCTCGCCGGCGGCGGGCACGTCGAGGGTCCGCATCGCCCGCACGCCGGGCACGGCGATCTCGCTGATCCCCACGCGGCTGCCGACCCGTGACCTGGGCTCGGTGGCGAGCTTGGTGACCCGGACACGCAGCCAGGTCGTCCTGCCCTCGGGCGGGCGCAGGTACTGCGGGTCGGCGGTGTCGGCGACCGGGACCCGGCGGGTGCCGGCCTCGGTCTCCAGGGCGACCTCCGCCACCGGCGGCCCGAGCGCGGTCCGCTCGAACGCCACGGTGACGGCGGGCATGTCGAGGGCCGCGACGAAGCGGATCTCCAGCCATTCCCCGACCGCGCCCCGCCACCCGTCCGAGCGCCAGGCGGTGCGCGGGTCGCCGTCCAGCGCCGCGTACGGCTGCCGGCCCGGGTCGCGCTCGCCGACGGCCGCCCCGGCGCCGGCCTCGGAGGAGGAGGCGCGCACGTCGTTGATCCCGGTGTAGCGGGCCGTGACGGTGGCGGCGTTCCAGGCCGGGTCGGTGAGGTCGGAGGGTCTGCCGCGTTCCAGCGGCTGGTCCTCGGTGAGCGTGGCGGTCGCGATGCGCCGCAGGTCGCCGAAGACGATCTCACGGCGGCGCAGCGTGTCGGTGGCCACCGTGGCGGAGGGCGGCGCCGTGCCCGCGCCGGGCTCGTCGCCCACCACGGTGGGCCGGTCGTCCGTCAGCAGCCCCTCCTCGGCCAGGGCGAGCGTGGCCTCGGGCGCACCGGTGACGCGCAGCGTGCCCTCGCGTGGCACGGTCGCGACCAGCGGGGCGGGGTCGGGCACGGCGTAGACCTCCAGCGCGGGATAGGGCTGGTCGAGCCAGCCCGCGGCCGTGGCGGCGGGGCCGGCGCCGACCCCCGGCCCGAAGGCGGCGACCCGCCGCAGCCCGGTGGACTCGGAGAGGGTCTCGTGGACCCGGGCGGGCCAGGCCGTGCCGTAACTCTCACGGGTGAGATCGTTGCGGACGAGCACGTGGCTGACGCCCATCCGGCGCAGCGTGGCGGTCAGACCGGGCGAGCCGCGGCCGGTGGCGAAGCGCTCGTCCACCGCCTGGACCAGGCGGGCCAGCCCCGGCGAGCCCCAGGGCACGTTGGTGTGGGTGGCCCAGCGCACGGTGAGCAGCGACTGCATGGGCTCGTCCATCGGCCGGCCCCACAGGTACTCGCCCCGGCGCGATCCGGGTGCGGCCAGCACCATGCCGTCGCCGGCGTTGCGGTTGAGCCAGGCCGCGGCCTCTCGCCAGTAGGCGGGCACCTCGGCGAACGCGCCCGTGGGAGTGACCCCGGCGGTGGCGACGGGCAGCGCGGTGAGCGCGACCAGGCCGGCGCAGGCGGCCTGGGCCGGACGCCGCAGCCGGGCGGGCCAGGCGAGCGGCAGGGCCGCCAGGCCGAGCGCGACCGGGAGCCGGATGAGCGCGTCGAACTTGTGCAGGTTGCGGAAGGCGGCGAGCGGTCCGTCGAACAGCCCCTTGACCTGCTCGGTCCACGGGTGGGCGAGCGCGTCGGCGTGCCCGGCCGAGACGATCACCACCCCGGCGAGCAGGGAGAGCGTCAGAAAGCCGCGCTCCGGGGTGGCCCGGTGCGCGATGCCGGCCATGCCGAGCCCGGCGACCAGCGCGGTCAGCGCGACCAGCGCCGGGGCGGTCGCCTGTTCGAAGGCCGCGGGCAGCCAGGGCCGCCCGTCCACCGGCAGGAAGGAGATCCAACTGGAGGTGCCGCGCAGGGTGTTCAGCAGCGAGGTGACCCCGGTGGTGGCCTCGGCGGTCTCGATGAACGGCAGGAAGGAGAAGATGTAGCGGCCCATCACCAGCAGCGGCAGCAGCCACCACATCGACACCGCGCCGACACAGCCCAGCCACCAGGCGATCAGCCGTCGCCCGCGCCGGCCGCTCCGCCGGGTCAGCAGGTAGAGCAGGGGAACGACCAGGACGGCGAGTTCGGCCACCGCGTTGACGCCCCCGGCGAACAGGAACGCCAGCGCCGACAGGGCCGCCGCCCGGCGGGGGCTCGCGCCGGGCCGGGTCCCGTACACCAGGGGCAGCAGGATCCACGGCAGCACCGCGCTGGGCTGGAACTCCGAGGAGTTGACGCCGATCAGCGCCAGCGCGTGCGGGGCGAGCGCGTAGGCCAGCCCGCCCACGATCCGCATGGCGGGGGTGCCGATCCCCATGGCCCGCGACAACCGCTCGGCGCCGAGGAACGCCGCGCACAGCACGGCGGTCATCCACAGCCGCTGGATGTTCCACGCGGGCATGTCCAGCGCGCGGAAGAACACGTAGAAGGGGCCCATCGGGAACAGGTAGCCGTGGGCTTGGTTCTGCAGGTGACCGAAGAACGCCCCGTCCCACAGGTGCACCGCCCGGGACAGGAATCCCAGGGGGTTCAGCGCCATGTCGAGCTTGGTCTCGGCGATCACCTGGCCGGGTGAGGTGTTGAACGCCACGGCTCCGAGCAGGAGGCATCCCGCGAGGAGACGCAGCCGGTGCCGTAGCCGCGCGGGCCCGGCGTCGGTGCGGTCAGGGGTCAATGCGACGCTCAAGTGGGGTCGGTCTCACCCACGGCGAGACGGAGGTCAGGGGTCCTGGCCGGTGCGGCCGCGGCACCCGAAGGGAGTTCGGTGGCGATGAGCCTGGTTATCGTAGCGCCGGTTCTCCCCCACGTGAACTCGCTCGCCCAGGCGCGGCAGGCTCGCTGGATCTCGGCCCGCCGCACCGGGTCGGACAGCTCGCCGATCGCCCGGTCGACCACGTCGGCCAGCTCCTCGCCCTCGCGCACCAGCCAGCCGGTCACCCCGTCCCTGACCGAGTCCCGCAGCCCCGCGACGTCGTAGGCGACGGTGGGCACGCCGAACGCGGCGGCCTCGATCACGGTCAGCCCCCAGCCCTCGAACTCCGAGGCCGTCACGTTGAGCAGCGCCCGGGCGAGCACCGCGTTCTTGTCCGGCTCGGTGAGGAAACCGTGCAGGTGCACCCGGTCGGCGACGCCCAGCTCGGTGGCGCGGGCGGCGAGCGCCCCGGCCTCCGGGCCGCGTCCGACGACGTGCACGTGCAGGCCGGGACGGCCGTCGCCCAGCTCGGCGGCGAGAGCGACCACCCGCTCGACCCGCTTGTGCCCCACCAGCCTGCCCAGATAGACCACGGCCGGATCGCCGGGCACGGAACGCCGGGCGATCGGGCGGGCGGCGGGACTGCCGTTGGGCACCACCTGGATCGGGGCGAGCCAGCGCAGCCGGGTGCGCAGGTCCTCACGGGAGGACTCCGAGACCGTGACGGTCGTGCGGCCCCGGTAGAGCAGCCGCGCCACCTTGCCCTCCACGAAGCAGCCGGTCCTGGCCAGCCAGGTGGGGAAGAACGCGTGGAACTGCCGGTCGTGCACATGGTGGACCAGGCAGATCACCGCCGTGCGCCGGCGCACCACGAGCGGGGAGAAGAAGGGGATGCCGTTCATGGAGTCGATGACGACGTCGAAGCGGCGGCGGTGGAACAGCAGCCAGAGCGGGACCAGCAGGTATACGAGGTAGCGGTTGCCCATCCGGCGCAGTTCGATGCCGTCGCGCCGCTCGGCCGCCGCCTGGCCGGGCTCACGCGCGGTGAGGAAGTGCACCGAGGCGCCCTGGGCGACCAGGTGGCGGCTGACCTGCCAGGCGTACTCCTCCGCGCCACCGGCGGCGAACTGCTGGGGCTCACGGAAGTTCAGCACCGCCACCCGCACCCCGGCCAGGGCCGTCTCGGGTTCTCCCCGCGCCTCCACGCTGAGGTGCGGCGACGGCGGGATCGGCGGGGCCGTCGGACGGGACCCGGCGCTCGCGCCGCCACCGGACAGGGCCACGGTCTCTCCTCGGTCTGCTACGGCGACGCACGCCCGGATCAGGGCATGGCGGAGCCGCGCCCTGTTCTGATGAGTGGTGGTCAGCCCGTCGGGGCTGGGCGGAAAAGGGGTCCGGCGGGTCCTGTCAGCGGGCCCCGGGGATCACCTGTCGCCGTAGTTGTACAGCGGCCGGTTCGGCGGTTCCGGCGAGGGCGAGGCGACGTTCACCACTGCCACGGAGGCACCTACCGCCAGGATGGCACCCACGGCCAAGGCAGCGATAACTCGTATCACTGAGCTCTCCCTCCTGCTATTGGACAGTGTGCCGAGAGTAGAACGCGATACACCCCATAAGCCATAGGTTTAGTAAAACCGTGACAAAAGAAGTTACCACCGGGTACCGCCAGGAGCTGCGATTATGTGTGACTCATGCCACGCCACTGAGGCGTAAGAGACGCAGCTCAGACCCCTGAAAAACGACCAAGGAGCCATAGAACTTGTTATCGTTGGCCCGTTCCAGTACATAGCGGATCCCCAGCTTCGCCAGCGCACGCGCCCGCCCGTCCGGGGCGGCCCGCAGCGCCGCCTCCACCGCCGCGGCCTGCGGGCTCTCCGCGGCCAGCCGCAGCCGCCCGCCGCCGGGCAGCCCCACCAGCAGCGCGTCGTTCCAGATGACCGGGCGGGCGAACATCTTGGTCGCCGGGTCGAGCACCACCCGCCCGCCGTTCCAGGCGAAGGCCCGGTGCGCGCCCCAGGGCAGCGAGAGCAGCGCCCCCGGGGCCGGGTCGGCGTTCACGATCGCCTGCACCCGCCGCCACTCGCCGGGGTAGTCCACCGCCGCCAGCCGGCCGAACGCCCCCAGCGCGAAGGTCGGCAACACCAGCACCGGCACGGCGGCCGCCACCGCCGCCACCGCCCGCGAGTCCCATCGGGCGACCGCCCCGGCCAGGCCCACGGCCTGGAGCAGCACGAGGGGCGCCACGTAGAGCTGCCCGTCACGGAGCGGCCCGAACCCCGGCCACCAGGCGATCAGCCCGCCCAGCAGGCCGGGCGCGAAGGCCCCGAGCAGCGCCACCCCCAGCCCCGCCCCCGCCGCCGTCGCCAGCCCCGTCCAGTAGGGCACACCCACCCGGCACGGCCCGTCGGCGCGGCCCGTCCCGGTGGTACGACGCGGTCCGGTGCCGCCCGGCCGGGTGAAGCCGCCGCGGAGCCGGGTGAACCCCCAGACCGCGACCGCCGCGAGGACCAGCCGGACGCTCGCGGACCACCACGCCTGCTGGCCCGGGACGACCGCGTTGACGTTCCAGATGCCGCCGAGCGAGAGCAGGCTGCCGACCGTGCCGAACGGCCCGTCGGCCCTGGCCGCGAACGCCACCGCCCCCGCCGGGTCGGTCGAGGCTCCGCTGAGAAGGGCGGGGACCAGCCACGGCAGGCTCAGCGCGGCGAGCACCGCCCCGGCCTCCGCCGTACGGCGCGCGCGGACCACCGGCCCGGCCGGGACGGCAGCGGTCGCGGCGACGGCCGCGGCCTTCCCACCGGTGGCGGCCGAGGTGGTCGCGGCGGTCGCGGCGGTCGCGAGCACGGTCAGGGCGGAGACGAGCATCGCCTGGAACCCGCCGACCGCCGCCGGAAGGAGCGCCGCGACCAACCTGAGCCGCCCACCGAGCACCACCGCCCGCACCGCCCAGGGCAACCCGGCGACGCCGAGCAGCAGAGCCCACTGACCGAGCAGGAGCCGCTGGGCGAGGTAGGTGTTCCAGGCGTAGAAGGCCGCCGCCGCCAGGCGCGGCCCGAGCCGATCCGAGGGGACCAGCGCGGCGGCCCCCGAGGCGGCCAGCACGAAGATGCCGAGCAGGACCGCCTTCTGCACCACCTGCGCCGGGGCCACCTGCGCGAGCAGCGCCACCACCAGGTCACTGGGCACCGCCCGGGGGAAACCCGCCCCCGGCGGCGCCAGCGGCGGGTCGGGCACGAAGACCATGTCGTAGCGGAGCACGAAGCCCGGCCCCAGCGCGGGACCGAGCGCGAGCAGCCCGAGCAGCAGGCCGAGCGCGGCGGGCGCGAACCGCACCGCCGCCTCGCCCCACTTCGTCCGCATATCGCCAGACCTTACGGGGAGCGCGCCACGGACCGCGACGGCCCGGGGCACGCCCCGGGCCGTCGCGCCGGGGATCGGCCGGGGTTCCCGGACTCCCGGGCCTGCGGACCCGTGCCCCGGCCCCTGACCCGTAACCGGCAGACCCGCAGACCCACACCCCGTGACCCGCAGGCCCGCAGACCCGGACCCGCAAACCCGCGCCCCGTGACCCGCAGGCCCGTGACCGGCGGGTCGCCCTACTTGCCCGGCTCGGGGTCGCGGGGCAGACCGAGCATGCGCTCGCCGATGATGTTGAGCTGGACCTCCGTGGTGCCGCCGTAGATCGTCATGGCGCGGGTGGCGAGCACGGCCCGGTTCCAGTAGCCGGCGTCCCCGAGCCGCATGTCCGCGGCGACGACGGCAGCGGACCCAAGCAGCGATACCGCGCACTCGGAGACGTGCTGGGCGTGCGAGGTGGACAGGAGCTTGCGGACCGAGGCGTCGGCGCCGGGCTCGGCCCCGGTCAGCTGCTTCAACGTCACCCGCAGGCCGAGGGCGCTGATCGAGTGCCCCTCGCAGACCACGCGCGCCAGCTCCTGGCGCTCGGCCGGGGTCAGCTCGCGACCGAGGCGCCCGGCCAGGCCGAGCAGGTCGGGAACCGACGCGCCGGTGCCGCCCGAGCCGGAGGAGAGCGAGACCCGCTCGTTGGACAGGGTGTTCCGGGCGACCTTCCAGCCCTGGCCCACCTCGCCGACGACCAGCTCGTCCGGGACGAACACGTCGTCCAGGAAGACCTCGTTGAACAGGTTCTCACCGGTCATCTCGGTGAGCGGCCTGACGGTGACACCGGGGCCCTTCATGTCGACGAGGAAGTACGTGATGCCGTCGTGCTTGGACCCCTCGGAGGAGTTGCGGGCGATGCAGATGCCCCACTCGGCGACGTGCGCGACCGAGGTCCAGATCTTCTGGCCGTTGAGCCGCCAGCCGCCCTCGACCTTCTCCGCCCTCATCTGCAGGGAGGCGAGGTCGGAGCCGGCCCCGGGCTCGGAGAAGAGCTGGCACCAGATCATCTCGCCGCTCAGCGTGGGCGGCAGGAAGCGCTCCTGCTGCTCGGGGGTGCCGTACGTGGCGATGGACGGCACCACCCAGGCACCGATGATCATCTGGGGCAGCTTGACGCGGGCGGCCTTGAGCTCCTGGAAGATGAGAACCTGCTCCAGCGGCTTGGCGTCGCGGCCCCACGGCCTCGGCAGGTGCGGCATGACGTACCCGGCCCCGGCCAGGGCGCGCTTCTGCTCCTTGCCCTCAAGCTTGGCGATCTCCGCGAGCTCCGCCCGGATCGCCTCGCGCAGCCCGGCGGACTCCTCGGGAAGCTCGATCTCCAGCTCCCGCGTCACGCCGTTCAGCGCCAGCTCGGCGACGGTCTCGGCCCACTCGCCGGAGGTGCCGAGCAGCGCGCGCAGGGTCAGCGCGCGGCGGTAGTAGAGGTGGGCGTCGTGCTCGTAGGTGTAGCCGATGCCGCCGAAGATCTGGATGGCGTCCTTGGCGCATAGCACGGCGGCGTCGGGCGCGGTCACGCCCGCGATCGCGGCGGCGTAGGAGAACTCGTCGGCGCCGACCTCGTCGGTGGCGGCGGTGCGCCCCTCGGCGGCGCGGGTCGCGTCCCACACGGTCGCGCGGGCCTGCTCCAGGGCGACGAGCATCCGGGCGGCCTTGTGCTTGACGCCCTGGAACTGCCCGATCGGGCGGCCGAACTGCACACGCACCTTCGCGTACTCGGCCGCGGCGGTCACGCACCACGACGCGACGCCGGCGGCCTCGGCGCCGAGCAGGATGGCGGCCAGGTTGAGGACGTCGGTGCGCTGGAGCCCGTCGAGAACCCGCCCGGCGGGCACGGCCACCGCGTCCAGCTCGACCCTGGCCACGCCACGGGTGAGGTCCAGCGCCCTGACCGGGGTCACGGCGGCCGCGGCGGCGTCGACCGCGACCCACTCCTCGCCCCGGTCGGTGCTCACGGGGAGCACCAGGACGTCGGCGAGGGCACCGCCCAGGACGGGCTCGGCGGTGCCGGTGACCGTCAGGACGCCGTCCTCGCCGCGGGTAGCGGTGATCGCCCCGGCCAGCGCGACCGCGCCGGTCAGGGTGCCGTCGGCGAGGCCGGGCAGGAGCTCGGCGTGGGCCTTGCCGTCGGAGGCGAGGATCACGGCGCTGGCGAGCACGGTGGGGACGTACGGACCGGGTGCCACGTGCTCGCCCAGGGCTTCGACGGCGACGGCGGTCTCCAGCAGGCCGTACCCGCTGCCGCCGTGCTCCTCGGGGATGTGCAGGCCGAGCAGGCCCTGGTCGGCCAGCCCGGACCAGAAGCCGGGGCGCTCCTCGCTCTCGGCCGTGACGGCGGCGCGCACGACCTCGGCCGGAATGTTCCGCTCCGCCCAGCCGGTCACCGACTCCCGGAGCGCCTCGTGCTCCTCGCTCAATCCGATCGCCATGACACCCTCCAGACACGATTCAGTGGCAGAACCATATTCTAGAAGGTACTTCCATCACAACGCATGGCCTTCGCCGTGGGGGTACACGAACCTTCCCCCACGGGACGACGGCCGCCGGAGAACACCCGGAGAACGCCCCGCTCAGAGGGCCCGGACGCTCGCCATCAGCGGGGCGATGTCGGCCCAGAGCCGCTTGCGCGAGTCGGGCACGGTCACGAAGAGCATGGCCGGCTTGCGGCGGCCGACGTCGACGAGGGCGAGCGCCGCCTGGGAGGTGTGCTTCTTGCCGTTGATCTCGTACGTCACCCGGTAGCCGAGGATCCAGCCCTTGGCGCCGTTGGCCGGCCGCTGCGAGGCGGTCCAGGTGACGTCGCTGCCCGCCGGGTGGTGGTTGCGGATCGTCCACCTGACCGCGCTCAACGCGGCCTTGCGGTAGTCGGCGTCGGTCTTCGGGGCCTTGGCCGGCGTGGCGCCCGGGAGCGGGCCGGAGCCGATCACCGTACGCGGCAGCCCCTCCGAGCCCGCCTGCTGGCCGGCCGAGAAGGACGACACCTTCTTGACCGCCCACGGCTTGCCCAGCCTGGAGTAGGTGATCGCGGACTTCGCGTCGGTCACCGCGCCGATCACCACACTGGGCGTGCCGGGCAGCGCCTTCAGCGGCGTCGAGGCGGGCAGGTCGGGCAGCGTGATCGGCGGCACGGTCGGCGAGGACGCGGCGGCGGGCGCGTCGGCCCGCGGGCTCCCCACCGGATCGGCGGGTTCGTCACCGGAGAACAGTATGAAGATCAGGACCACGATGGCGGCCGTGACCGCGGCGGCCCCGAGACTGTAGGCCACCCGGATCGGGATGTCGCCGATCCGCGCCAGCACGCCGCCGGACGGCGCCGGCATCCCGGCCGCGCCTCCCGGCCGCGCCGCGCCCGCCGGACCCGCCGCGCCGGCCGGACCGTTCGCCCCGGCC